>JANORJ010000205.1:0-24898 GCA_031415255.1 Chitinophagaceae bacterium
CTACTGCTGAGCCGCCGGATGAGCCACCGGGAACTCTTGTTTCATCCAATGCATTTAATACGTTGCCATACGCTGAATTTTCATTGGTGGACCCCATTGCTAACTCATCACAATTAAGATTGCCTATGATGATGGCATCTTCTGCCAACAATCGTTCTACGGCCGTGGCCGAGTAAATGGAAGTGAAATTTTTTAAAATATTTGATGCAGCAGAAATTGAGTGGTCTTTATAACAAATCACATCTTTTAGACCCACTACAACGCCATGCAACTTTCCTAGCGGAATACCGCTTTTTCTTTTTTCATCAAGCTGCTTTGCTTTTATTGTTACCTCATCAGCATATACTTCAATAAAAGCATTGAGATGTTTTGTGGCATGTATTCGACTTAGATAATGTTCTACTGCCTGTAAGCAGGTTACATTACCTTCCTGTAATTGGGCATGAAATTGCTCAATGGAAGAAAACTCAAACAAATGAGAAGGCTTTAGTGTAAGAAAAATTCGATAAGAGGATTACTCTTTTACAGAGTTCCTTACATCACCGGCACTCTCTTCTATTTCTTTCTTCACATTAGTTTTGGCATCGTTAAATTCACGAACGCCTTTTCCTAATCCACGCATCAGTTCAGGAATTTTTTTACCTCCGAATAAAAGCAAAACAATAACCAGAATAATGATGATTTCATTAGTGCCAAGCATTCCTATTAATGTAGGTTGTATCATAATCAACAAAATTAGTATTTAAAGATATGAAGTACCGAAAAATAAAGGAATAATTAGTTGTAAGTGCCGGTAAATAATAAAAAAACCCCGGCAAATGCTGGGGTTTCAAATTTTATGATAGAAAAATTATTTTGCAGTATCAGAAACGGCCTGGCGTTTTTCACGGATTCTTGCACTCTTACCACTGCGGCTACGTTGGTAAAACAATTTGGCACGACGTACATTACCTGTCTTGTTCAGCACAATTGATTCAACATTTGGTGAAAAGAATGGGAAAACCCTTTCTACCCCTATGCCGTCAGAAATTTTACGAACCGTAAAACTGGCTGTAGCACCATTGCCTTGTTTTTTAATAACATCACCTTTAAAAGACTGAATCCTTTCTTTGATGCCTTCAATAATCTTGTAGTTCACAGTAATGTTATCACCGGCTTTGAATTTTGGAAATTCTTTCTTGCCAGTCAACTGCTCATGTACGTATGCTATAGCGTTCATATTCCTTTTTTTTAGGGAGGGCAAAGGTAACGGTGCAAACGGGATTCACCAAATTTGAGAAAACCTATTTTAAGGCACAAGGCACATGGTACAAGAAATCAAGTCGTAACGCACAAAAACTCAACCTGTAAATTTCAAAAAATAAAGAGCAAGGAGCAGTGTCTTATTTAATCACGACTTGTTCCTTGCTCCTTGATTTCTTGTACCTTATCTAGCCACATTCACTGCTCTTTTCTCCCGTATCACCGTCACTTTAATCTGTCCGGGGAAAGTCATTTCGGTTTGTATTTTCTGGGCTATTTCAAATGAAAGTTTATCAGATTCCTGATCGGTTACTTTATCAGCTTCCACAATTACCCTTAACTCACGACCCGCCTGAATAGCATAAGCTTTTTCTACACCCGTATAGGCCATTGCCAATGCTTCAAGGTCTTTAATACGTTGCAGATATTGCTGCATGATTTCTCTTCTAGCTCCTGGTCTTGCACCACTGATGGCATCACAGGCCTGTACAATTGGAGAAATGACATATTGCATCTCCATCTCATCATGGTGGGCACCGATGGCATTTACCACAGCAGGGTTTTCACCATATTTTTCAGCCAGCTTTGCTCCAAGCAAGGCATGGCTCAATTCACTTTCTTCATCTGGTACTTTACCAATATCGTGTAGAAGACCGGCTCTTTTAGCCAGTTTAGCATTTAATCCTAATTCAGCAGCCATGGTGGCGCAAAGGTTTGCTGTCTCCCGGCTGTGCATCAATAGATTTTGACCGTAAGAAGAACGGAACCTCATTCTACCTACCATTCTCACTAATTCTTTATGCAGTCCATGAATGCCCATTTCAATCACTGTCCTTTCTCCAATTTCCATTACCTGCTCTTCAATCTGCTTCTTGGTTTTTTCTACCACTTCTTCAATTCTGGCAGGGTGAATACGGCCATCGGCCACTAACCGCTGCAAACTTAAACGGGCAATTTCCCGACGAAGTGGGTCAAATGAAGAAAGAAGAATCGCTTCAGGAGTATCATCAACAATCAAATCAACACCAGTGGCTGCTTCTAAAGCCCGGATGTTACGGCCTTCACGACCAATGATCTGGCCCTTTATTTCATCGCTTTCCAAATGAAAAACGGTAATAGTATTTTCTATTGCATGTTCAGCAGCCGTACGCTGAATGGTTTGAATAATAATTTTCCGGGCTTCTTTATTGGCCTTTTGTTTGGCGTCATCTATAATTTCCTGCTGTATGCCAATGCCCTGAGTGTGGGCTTCGCTACGCATACCTTCTATCAATTGGTTTTTTGCTTCTTCGGCAGAAAGACCAGCTATTTTTTCTAAGCGGCGGTTATGTTCTTCTGTATGTTTATCAAGGTCAGCTTTTTTAATATTCACCAGTTCAATCTGACGATTCAGATTTTCTTTAATAACGTCGTTGTCTTTAAGCTGTTTATCAAGACTAACCTCTTTCTGGGTGACGGACTGTTCCTTTTGACGGGCACGGTTCTCACTGTCGAGAATTTTCTTATTCTTTTCAAATACTTCTTTGTCATGTGCCGATTTCATTTGCACAAAACGTTCCTTGGCATCCACTTCTTTTTCTTTACGGATGGTTTCAGCTCTCAGCTCTGCTTCCCGGAGAATGGTTTGCGACTGTAGCTCAGCTTCTTCTAATTTCCTGTTTGAGTTTTTGGCAAAAATTAATTTACCCACTATGAGGCCGACTATGAGGGCGGCAGCACCGGTGATGATGTAGATTATATTCGGATCCATTAATGTTTTTGTTTAATTGTGGCACAATGCTATGGTTTAATAGAGACTTCCCCGACTAAATTTCGGGATACTTAGCGAAGATACTAAATGACGACTAATCCCGGAAGCATCTACGGAAATTGATAGCGAGGTAGTTTAGGTATTTCAATTCTGGCTTTTGCCAGCATTTTAAACTGTTATTGCCATTTAGTGGAATAATACCATGGGGCTGTTACTTGTCAGTCAATTGACTATCCAATAGTTTTTCAATGGAAGTAAGTTTTTCTAGAAGATTCTCTTTTTCAATATCTGCTATTCCGCCTTCGGCTTGCTCGGTAGCGTACCAAATAAGCACCATGGCAATATAGTCTTGCATATCCTTGCCGGCAAACATGGTTTTGAACTCAACAATCTTGTCGTTGATGACCTTGAGGGTTTTTCTTACCGCTTCTTCATCTGCCGGGCTGATTTTGATCCGGTAGCTGCGGTCGCCGATAAAGGCTGCTATAGGAATTAATTCTGTCATAATGTTGGTGTTTTCAAAATCATTTAATTATATTAGATGTCCCATTCAAATTATCTCTCCCCTTAGTAAAGCAACAGGTTAGGTTCATTCTGAGTAAAACGTTTTAAAAGCCAAAACAAGTCTGATTATGTTTGCTAAAATTAAGTCATCAAATTTTATCGATGCATTGAAACTTCAATTAACTACTTCCAAAGGTAACTGCCTTCGTGGCGTTTTAAAAGATGATACCGGAAGTGTGTGTCGCACCATTGAAAAAGATATTGCAACTGATAGGGAAGAACTGACTTGGTCAGGATTAAACGACCTGCCTTATGGACGATACACTCTTGAACTTTCGCAAGGCGAAGATGAAATGAAAATGAACCTGGTGAAGAGGATTTAAACTATTGCCCCAACATTGTAATACACTTATCAATTTCTTTCAAATAGCCATTGATTCTTTTTTCAAATTCTTTTTTATCCGCTTCACTCATATCCCCGGCACTTACTTTTAATATACTTACCTGTTGCTTTAACTCATCTGCACTTTTTTGTTGTATGGAGATTTTTTGGTGACTGGCATCCAGTTCTTCTTTCAGTTTGCTGTTTTCTTTTTGCACGGCAGCATATTGCTTTAGCAGTTGCTGAAGTTTATCCTGTATGCGTTTCAGATATTGTTCGGTGGTAATCATGCCAAAGTGAGTAAATTTATAAGACCGATATTTTGCAAAAAAATTGACATTACGTTCCGATGTTTTTATTGTACTAAATGTTATTCTACTTTGGTATCATTTTCTTATTTCAGCCTGAAGGTCTTTTTCCAGTGTTGCCATTATTTTATTCATCCAGCCGTCAATTTCTTTATCGGTCAATGTTTTTTCTTCATCGAGAAAAGTAAAATTAACTGCAACAGATTTTTTATCGGCACCCAATTTCTCACTTTCAAAAATATCAAACAGTTTTATTTCCTGCAGTTTGTTCAGCTTTATTTTTTCCACTGTTTGTTGTACCTGCTCCCAAGCCAATTCTTTTGGAACAATCATGGCAACGTCCCGCTGCATAGCAGGGTATTTTGATATTTCTTTTACAGCCTTAGTTTGTTTGGACGCTATTTCTGATAATACTGCCCAATTAAGACCAGCGAAAAATACTGGTTGTTTAATACCAAATTTATCCAAGATACTTTTCTTTACCTCGCCGGCACCAGCAATGATTTGATTGTTTAATTTATAAACAATATGGTTGTCTAATTTCGGCACTTGCAATACTTCGGTAGCATTTGGAGTGATGCCCAATACTTTCAAAATAGTATCAACAGTTCCTTTCAACGAATAAAAATCGGATGACACACTTTTCTGTTTCCAGCTATCTTCATTTTTATTTCCGGTAATAACAATACAAAGTTTCTCTGACTCATTGTACTTTCCTGGTGCTGATGTGCTATAGGCATTTCCAAATTCAAATAGACGAAGTGAGTTGTTCTTATGATTCAGGTTGTGCGAGACCACTTCTAATGAAGTTTCAAACAATGAATTGCGGAGAATATTTAGTTCGGCACTCAGGCTGTTCTGCATCTTTACCATGCTCTGCAAATCTTCTTCCGAAAAATATGCCGCATTAGTAATGGAGTTGGTCATCATTTCATTGAAGCCTTGTCCAACCAAGTAGTTAGCCACTTTTTCCCTATACACTTCTTTTGCATAATTATCTTCCACTGCAGGAGTGATAGTAATGGCGTCGGGAATATCAATATTATCGAGACCATCAATTCTTAAAACTTCTTCTATTAAATCGGCTGGCAAGCTGATATCTGGTTTATGATACGGCACTGCCACTCTTAATTCATCAATACCTTCTTTCAGTGTTTCAAACCCAAGACTGTTGAGAATATTTTTTACTGCATCGGGATGATAATTTTTACCACTCAATTTTTTTATGAAATGATATTTTACAGCAACTTCTGTTTTAGGTTTAATTGTTGGATACACATCCACTATTTCTGATGCAATTTCGCCACCCGCAATTTCTTTGATAAGATTAGCTGCTCTTTTCAACACATTCACGGTGGCAGAAATATCAGTTCCTTTTTCAAAACGACTGGCTGCATCTGTCCTCAATCCATGACGGAAAGAAGTTTTGCGGGTTGTTACCGCATCAAAGCAGGCACTTTCCAGAAAAATATTTTTTGTTGCTGAAGTAACGCCACTGTATAAACCGCCAAATACTCCGGCAATACACAGTCCTTCTTTTTCATCACAAATAATCAGGTCTTCTGCATTTAACTTTCTTTCTTTTTCATCCAGAGTGATAAAAGGAGTTCCTTCGGGTAGATTTTTTACTACTATTTGTTTGCCAGCAATTAACCCGGCATCGAAAGCATGCAGCGGTTGACCAGTCTCATGTTGGATGAAGTTGGTAATATCAACGATATTATTAATCGGTCTTAGCCCGATTGATTTTAATTTTTGTTGTAACCATTTTGGAGATTCATCAATTGTTACATTGGCAATACTAACACCTGAGTAACGGGGGCAAGCAATTTCATTCTCCACTTTCACATCAATGGTGACAGAAGTATTGTCAACTTTAAAACCATTGCTGTTAGGTAGTTTCGGTTTGCTATCACTTTTATCATGATGGCTTAAATAAGCACAAACATCTCTTGCCACACCCCAATGGCTCATGGCATCCATGCGGTTGGGAGTGAGGCCTATTTCATAAATAATATCTTCATATGGTTGAAAATAGTCTATAGCGGTAGTTCCTACTTTTGCTTCGTTTGGCAATACTAAAATACCGGCATGAGAATTGCCCATACCAATTTCATCTTCGGCACAAATCATTCCATAGCTTTCCACACTTCTTATTTTTGCCACTTTCATGGTTAATGGTTCGCCGGTGGTTGGATAAATAGTAGTGCCAACAGTTGCTATTATTACTTTTTGTCCCGCAGCCACATTAGGTGCTCCGCAGACAATTTGCAGCGATTCTTTGCCACCAACATTTACGTTGGTCAATGTTAGTTTATCAGCATTGGGATGTTTCTCTGTACTCAGCACTTCGCCAATTACCAAACCCTGTAATCCACCTTTTATCTCTTCGTATTTATCCATGCTTTCTACTTCCAGTCCGATGGAAGTAAGGATGCGGCTCAGCCTTTCTGGGTCAACAGTTACGGGCAGGTATTCGCTTAGCCATTTATAGGAAATCGTCATGTTTGGTAGCTTCTTTTATTGGCTGCGAAGATAAAGGAAACTGTTGTCTACACGTTGTAGAAGGCAACTTGCTGTCTACCTTATATAGTTCTCACTAAATTGCAGTTTCAATTTTTTTAAGTGAAACTCAAAGCCATCGCCATACTATTCTTCATCATTTTCTCACTTCTACCGATGTATATGCTGTATAAATACTTGCAGAAGACGGTGAGGCCCCAGGATTCTATGCAGCGGTTTATTTGCTGGCTGCTGGCAAATTTTGTATTGATATTTGGTTATACCTTTTTACTCGTTTCTGTAATCAAGTTGGTGTTTCCCAAAGCTTAGAAGAATCTCCTTATTTTTACGTCAGAACAAAAACTATAAACCACAAATTTCAAACTGTTCTTATGGCTTATAATCTTTTAAAAGGAAAACGGGGAATTATCAGTGGCGCATTAGATGAAAATTCTATTGCCTGGAAAGTAGCTGAGAAAGCTTATGAGGAAGGAGCAACTTTTGTTTTAACCAATGCACCTATCGCCATGCGGATGGGTGAAATAAATAAGCTGGCGGAAAAAACAAAGTCTCAGATTATTCCGGCAGATGCTACTAATGTGGAGGAGTTGACTAATCTTTTTACCCAATCGCAAGAAATATTGGGCGGCAAAATTGATTTTGTACTTCACTCCATTGGCATGAGTGTGAATATCAGAAAGAAGATTCCATACACCGAATCCAATTACGATTATTTTATGAAGGGGATTGATGTATCGGCCATGTCATTTCATAAAATGCTGGCTGTGGCAAAAAAATTAGACGCTATCAGCGAATGGGGAAGTGTGGTGGCACTGACGTATATGGCTGCTCAACGTACGTATCCTTTCTATACCGATATGGCAGATATTAAAGCCATGCTGGAATCTATTGCCCGCAGCTTTGGTTATCATTATGGATTGGATAAAAAAGTTCGTATCAATACTGTTTCACAATCACCAACAAAAACTACTGCCGGCACCGGCATCAAAGGCTTCGGCGATTTCTTCGACTATGCCAATTCAATTGCGCCATTGGGCAATGCCAGTGCAGAGGATTGTGCTAACTATTGCATCACTCTTTTCTCTGATTTGACAAGAATGGTAACGATGCAGAATTTATTTCATGATGGTGGATATTCCAGCACCGGCGTTAGTAATGAAGTAATGGAGAAGCTGGGAGTTGATTCGAGGATTATGTAGGATTTATTTTTAAATAAAAATTAGCTCATAACAAAAGCCTCCAATCACGGAGGCTTTTAATTTTATAGATCTCGCAGCTCGTAACTCACGGCTCTAAGCTGTTTTCTAATATTCATCTTCATTAAACAAGAAATCTTCCTGAGTTGGATAGTCGGGCCAGATGTCTTCAATGGTCTCATATACATCACCGGCTTCATCTTCCAGTTCCTGTAAGTTCTCCACCACCTCAATTGGGGCGCCGCTACGGATAGAGTAGTCAATCAGCTCATCTTTAGTGGCTGGCCAAGGGGCATCTTCGAGGTACGAGGCTAATTCTAATGTCCAAAACATCTTCGCAGGGGTTTAATTTTTTAATGGGGCTTACACCCTAATTTTCGGCAAATGTAGCTTTATTAACGAATTTTCCAAATCCTTAGTTGTACACCGGGTTTTAAAGGATTTCTTAAAAAACGCCGAAAGCTCTATTTACTGTTTTTGATTATGAGTGGCTTTTAATGATATTTGATCTATTAAACCCATATTTGGCTGCATGATAACCGGAAAAAATATTCATAAACGTTACGGAACTGTTGAGGTTTTGAGAGGGGTGGACGTAGAAATCAACAAGGGAGAAGTGGTTGCCATTGCCGGACCTTCGGGTTCGGGAAAGAGCACCCTGCTGCACATTCTTGGCACATTAGACAAGGCCGATACGGGGGAAGTGAGTATGAATAATACAGCAATTAATTCTCTCAAAGGCAAAAAATTGGCTGCTTTCCGGAATAAACATATTGGTTTTGTTTTCCAATTTCATCACCTGCTACCGGAGTTTACGGCCTGGGAAAATGTAAGTATTCCTGGTTGGCTGGCTGGCCGGAAGAAAGCAGAAGTAAAAGAAAAGGCGGAAGAATTATTAAAGATGCTAGGCCTTTCTCATCGCATGGGGAATAAGCCGAATGAAATGAGTGGTGGCGAACAGCAGCGGGTGGCTGTGGCCAGGGCATTGATCAACAATCCTGATATTGTATTTGCAGACGAACCAACGGGTAATCTTGATTCGGCCAATGCAAAAGAACTGCACCAGTTATTTTTTGACCTGCGGGATAAATTCAATCAAACCTTTCTCATCGTAACTCACAACGAAGAATTAGCCAAGCTAAGCGACCGGGTTTTGTATATGAAGGATGGAAAAATTGTTTGATGTGCTAATTAGACAATTTGCTTATAAGCAAATTCCTTAAAACTAAACAGTGTTTAATTAGCAAATCAGCTAATTATCTCATCGGCTAATTCTATGGATGCCCGTTGAACCAAGTCTTTAATTCATCCATTGTATTAGCTGTTTTAGTGCCCTCGGCCCACCAGTCATGAAAGGTAAATGGATAGATAACCGTTTTTTTAGCAACACCAGCATTTCCTAATGCTACTGCAAGACTTGTACTATTATCAGGAGTGATGAAAAAATCGGATTCACCATGGAAGAGAATTGTAGGTGGTGAAGTGCTGCTAACCTGGTAAAAAGGGCTGCAACTTTTATATCGTTGTTCGGAAGCTGTTGTTATCGGATATAATGGAACGCCGAGAAAAGGTTGTAAAATCGGGTTAAACACAACTGAGTTATAGTACGACATCGAAAATAAATTAGTAGGCCCGGCCATTGCACTTACTGCTTTTACCTTTCCATTCGCATTTCTTGTGTAGGCATAACATAAGGAAAGATGACCACCTGCACTATGACCGACGATGTATATTTTCTGGCCGTTGAAAGTATAAGTGGCTGCAAGTCTCAATGTAAATTGAATAGCACTGTCCAGGTCATCCAATTGCATTTTGTAATTATCAGGTTGATTTAATGTAAGGCGGTAATTAATATTGGCTGCCGCAAATCCCCTCAATTTGAGTCCATTTAGTAGCCAGTTAAGTTCTGTTTTATCACCTTGCGACCAACCACCGCCATGAACAACTATAACAAGTGTAGTAGTGGAAGTTCTGCCTGCAGGTAATCCTAAATCAAATTTCTGGCTGGCATTAGCACCATACGATATGTTCTGAATGGTTGTATCAGTAAGCGGACCGGGTGGCGGCGTTGGCGGAACTATTGTATTATCAGGCTGGCATCCCGCAAAAGATAATATTAATATGATTGAAAGAATAACGGGATTGATCCTCATGAGTAATTGTTTTGTGATAAAGCTATAACGGTTCAATGAGGTATAAAGTCTGAAAACCGTTGGAAAATCTGTTATTTAATAAGAAAATAAACCCTGTTGATGCTAAATTCTCGGTTTCCATGGAATTTCTTCCACATTTGCCTGATGCCCGGTGTAGCGACTCAAAACAAAAAGATAATCACTCAGCCGGTTAAGGTATTTGATGATGATTTCTTCTACTTCTAAACTCTCTAGTTCAAGTCGTACACAACACCGTTCTGCCCTGCGACAAACGCAACGGGCAATATGCAAATGAGATAAAGTAGTGTGCCCTCCGGGCAGAATAAAATTTTTCATCGGCGGAATAACTTCATTCATACGGTCTATTTCTTTTTCTAATAATTCAACATCAGTCTCTATCAAATCGGGTATCCGCATCTTTGGTTCTTTAATGGGATCACAGGCAAGGGATGAGCCGATGGTGAAGAGACGGTCTTGTACTTCTAATAAAATCTTCTGTCCTTGTGTGTCTGTTAGTAAATCTTTACATAATCCAATGTATGAATTCAATTCATCCACTGTGCCATAGGATTCGATACGGAGATGAGATTTTGGAACTTTTGTTCCGCCGATTAAAGAAGTTGTTCCCTTGTCACCTGTTTTGGTATATATTTTCATTGCCATAATAGAAGGTTCATAGATAATTGTTCATAGTTCACAGCCCGACAAGAACAATGAATATTAATATAACAAAAGTAGAAAGTCTAAGGTTGTAAAATGATAAAGAAAGTTGATAGTTTCCTGAAAGGCTGTTATAAATGTTGAGCCATATACTCTTGTTTCATCCTGTCGCTTTCAATAATTCCATCTCTCAGCCTCACTATCCTGTGTGCATGGTTGGCAATATCTTCTTCATGGGTTACCAATATTACTGTATTGCCCCGGCTATGAATGTTACCGAAAATTTCCATTATTTCTTGCGATGTTTTTGAATCAAGGTTTCCGGTTGGTTCATCTGCCAAAATTATAGAAGGGTCATTTACTAATGCTCTGGCAATGGCCACCCTTTGGCACTGTCCTCCGGAAAGTTCGTTTGGTTTATGATGACTTCTATCGGTAAGGCTTACCATTTCCAGCACTTGCATGGCTTTTTTATTGCGAAGTTTTCTGCTCATACCCGCATACACTAATGGCAAGGCTACATTTTCTAACGCCGTTAATCTGGGTAATAAATTGAATTGCTGAAATACAAAACCAATTTCCTGGTTGCGGACTTCTGCCAGTGCATTGTCTTCCATCTGGCTCACATCCTGTTCATTCAAAATATATTTTCCACCGGTTGGGGTATCAAGGCAACCGATAATATTCATCAAAGTGCTTTTTCCTGAGCCTGAAGGTCCCATCAAAGCCACATATTCATTCTTTAAAATATTCAGCGAAATGCCTTTCAATACAGGCAACTCTTGTTTGCCCATAAAGTAGCTTTTTTGAATAGTATCAAGATGAATGATTGCTTTTGACATTTTATTTTTTTATCACTTTCGGTACTTTAAAAAACTGGTCATCATGCATCGGTGCATTTTTCAAAGCTTCTTCTCGGCTAATAGAGCCTTTTATTTCATCCTCCCGCAGCACATTTACTTCATCGCTCATAAAAAGTAACGGTTCTACGCCATCAAGGTTCAGTTCATTCAGTTTTTCTACAAATCCAATCATACGCTGCAGGTCGTTTTTAATTTCAACTTTCTCCGTTTCATTAAACTCCAGCCGGGAAAGATGAGCCAGTTTGTCCACCATTGCATCGTTTATTTCCATCTATCAAAGATAAGGCACAGGTATCAGGGTGCAAGAAACAAGGGTCTCCTATAAAGCTGTATTTTCTTGTGCCTTGTACCCTGATACTTGTGCCTTTTCATTATTATCTTCACCGCCTCATGGATATGCAGAAGAAAATAGTAATGAGTGGCATTCGACCCACCGGTTTTTTACACCTTGGTAATTACTTTGGTGCAGTAAGAAATTATGTACGGATGCAGGAAGAATTTGAGTGTTACTTTATGGTGGCCGACCTTCACTCTCTTACCACCCATCCGGATACAAAGGAATTAAAAGTAAATGTTCATCGGGTTTTGTCGGAGAATATTGCTTGCGGATTAGATCCGGATAAAGCTGCCTTGTATTGCCAGAGCCATGTATATGAAACATCAGAGCTGTATCTCTACCTGAATATGCAGGCATACATCGGTGAATTAGAAAAGACGGTTACGTTCAAAGATAAAATTCGTCAGCATCCAGAAAATATAAATGCCGGGTTGCTTACTTATCCTGTATTACAAACAGCAGATATAATTTTGCATCGTGCATCTTATGTGCCTGTTGGTAAAGATCAGGAACAACATTTGGAAATGGCCCGCAATTTTGCCAATCGTTTCAATCACCGTTACGGTGATGTGTTTCCAGAACCACATGCTTTTAATTATGGAGATGAGCTGGTAAAAGTGCCAAGCCTAGATGGAGCTGGAAAAATGAGCAAAAGTGAAAATCAGTATGCCACACTTTATTTATCAGATGATGATGAATTGATTCGCAAAAAAGTGATGAAGGCGAAAACGGATAGTGGTCCTACAGAACCTAATGCGCCGAAACCAGATTATATTGAAAACATTTTTGGATTGATGAAATTAGTAAGTAGTGAAGAGGTGATTGCTAAGTTTGAGGGCGACTATAACAACTGCTCCATCCGCTATGGCGATATGAAAAAACAGTTGGGTGAGGATATGGTGAAATTTATTACCCCCATCCGGGAAAAAGCTAAAGGTATCCGCAACAATCCAACCTACCTTAAAGAAGTGATGGAGAAGGGCGCAGAAAAAGCCCGGAAGAGTGCTAAAACAACAATGGAACTGGTGAGAGAGGCCATTGGGCTAAATTATTTTTGATTTACGATATAAGCCATTAGATTTGATTTTTATGAACTTCTAAATTCTCCGTCAGAAGCGGATCAGGGAATGGCAAAAGCAAAAAAACCAAAACATATCGCAGTAGCCGGAAATATCGGGGCCGGCAAAACTACATTGACAGAAATGCTCAGTAAGCATTACAAATGGATTCCAAATTTTGAAGATGTGGATCATAATCCCTACCTCATGGATTTTTATGAGGATATGCCCCGCTGGAGTTTTAATCTGCAGATATTTTTTCTAAATAGCCGACTTCGTCAGTTAGTAGAAATACAAAAGGGAACGGAGACTGTTATACAAGACAGAACTATTTATGAAGATGCGAACATCTTTGCTCCCAACCTGCATGAAATGGGGTTGATGAGTAAAAGGGATTTTGACAACTACTTTCATTTTTTCCAAACATTAAAAACACTGGTGCAACCTCCCGACCTGCTTATTTATCTTAATGCATCTGTACCTACATTGGTAGGGCAAATTCAAAAAAGAGGCAGAGAGTACGAAGAAAATATCCGTCTTGATTATTTAAAAAAGCTGAACGAATATTACAATAAATGGATTGCTGATTACAAAGAAGGTCCATTGCTCATCATTGATGTTGATAAAAATAAATTTGGCGAGAAGGATGAAGACTTAGGCGAAATCATCCGCAAGGTGGATGGGCAGTTGTATGGATTGTTTTAAAAACAAACAATGAGAAAATTATTTTTCATCCCCTTTTTTCTTATAGGATTATATTCCTACTCACAAGAATTTAAAGACACCACTTTTTCTTCAGGGGAATTTACCTGCCAATGTAAATACAATCTCGACGTAAAGGATGACAATAAAATATTTGACCGTTCAGAAAAACCAGCTCACTATCCGGGCGGCGAAGATGAATGGAAAAAATTTGTAAAGAAAAATATGGACAAAGGCCTTAAAGGTAAGGATGAGGTGGAGGTCCGTTTTCAGGTGGATAAGAATGGCGATTTATCAACCTTTCTTTTAATGAACAAGTCGCCTAACCAGAAATATGAAGAAGTATTGCGGTTATTAAAATCGTCCGGCAAATGGTTTCCTTCTATCCAGAATGGATTTTGTGTAAAATCTTATGTCAGGCTTTCATTTGAACTTTAATAATCAGCATACTCTGCATACTCTTCCAGCATTGCTGCTATTTTTTTTAACCATTCGGCCTGCTCTTCTTTTTTAATACTGTGATTGGTTTCCTTGTCATATTTGTTTTGCATCTCCGTCTTTTCTTTCGTCACCGTTTCATATATTTTGCCCAAATCTTTCTGATAAGTTTTTTTATTAAACTTATACTCACTTAGCTTTTTATGCATTTTTCTGGCATACACTTCTGCAATATCAAAATGACCCTGCTCATGTCTAAGTATATAATCGGTTTTATGCAAACCCCAAGAACGGGTTTTGGAAAAACGGGATTGAATAGTGTAGCTAAAACCGCTATTCTTAAAGGTATAATCAACACCTAATACTGTAGTAGTGGTGGCGGCTGCATCACTCTCCCGGTTGGGCTTTGCTTTATAATCTGCCCAAGTAAGTTTGCGGGTTGCACTCCAGTCAAGCAACTCCTCATCACTGCTTTGGGCAACTAATACGGAAGGCGCCAACAGCAAAAAAGGAATAAAATAGTTGAGTAAATGTTTCATGGATAAATATCAACGTAAAGTCGCTATAAAAATTTTATTAGCTGCATCGCTGCGAGTTAAATAAATTAAAAACCCGGCTCGTACAGGATGAGCCGGGTTTTTTTAAGAAGCGTCTATATTTTATGCTTTTGGCGCAGCTGACAATACTTCAGCAGACACACCATCGGCGTACTTTTCAAAATTTTTGACAAATAAGCCAGCCAAGTATTTTGCTTTTTCGGTAAAAGCTGTTTTATCGCTCCATGTATTAATTGGGTTTAGCACATCGGTTGGCACACCCGGGCATACTGTTGGTATAGCTACCCCGAAAATCGGATCTGTTTCGAAGGGAACAGCGTTCAGTTCTCCGGTAAGGGCTGCGGTAATCATCGCTCTGGTAAATTTCAGCTTCATTCTGTTTCCAATGCCATATGGTCCGCCTGTCCAGCCGGTATTTATCATCCACACATTTACTTTATGCTCCTGCATTTTATCGCCCAGCATATGCGCATACTTACCCGGATGTAATGGAAGAAATGGCGCACCAAAACAAGCACTGAAAGTTGGCTTCGGTTCTGTAACGCCTAATTCTGTGCCAGCCACTTTGGCTGTGTAACCAGAAATGAATTGGTACATTGCCTGACCCGGCGTTAATTTAGAAATGGGTGGTAGTACACCAAACGCATCACAGGTAAGAAAGAAAATATTTTTTGGTAAACCACCGATAGATGGTTCCAGCGCATTGCTGATAAAATCAAGCGGGTATGAAACTCTTGTATTTTCAGTTATTGAACCATCATCAAAATTTATTTTATTAGTACCCGGGTAGAAAGTAACATTTTCCACCAATGCACCTGGGCGAATGGCGTTGTATATTTCCGGCTCTTTCTCTTCTGTAAGGTTAATTGTTTTTGCGTAACAACCACCTTCAAAGTTGAAGATGCTGTCACCAGTCCAGCCATGTTCATCATCGCCAATCAGTTTTCGGTTAGGGTCAGCACTTAATGTAGTTTTTCCTGTTCCACTTAATCCAAAAAAAATAGCAGTGTCTCCATCATCCCCCATATTGGCACTACAGTGCATACTCAGCACATTTTTTTCGTGTGGTAAAATGTAGTTGAGTATTGTGAAAATGCCTTTCTTGGTTTCTCCGGTGTAACCAGTACCAGCAATCAAAATCATTTTATGTTTGAAAGAAACAACCGCACCGTTATATTGACGGGTGCCACATTCTTTCGGATCCAATTTCAAGCCAGGGACACTTAAAATTTGCCATTCGGGTTCAAAGTTGTCCAGTTCTTCTTCTGTCGGCCGAAGGAACATGTTGTAAGCAAATAAATTGTTCCAAGGCTTTTCATTCACCACCCTGATATTTAAACGGTAGCGGGGGTCGGCGCAGGCATAGCAATCCCGAACCCATATTTCTGGAATCGAACTCAGATAGTCCGTTACTTTTTTGAAAATAATATCGAAATACTTTTGATCAATGGGGATATTAAAATCGTTCCAGTGAACAGAATCGGCGGTGGTTTCATCTTTTACGGTGAATTTATCTTTGGGCGACCGGCCTGTAAATTCGCCAGTACGAATCACTAATGCACCAGTATCATTCAGCACACCTTCGCCTATACGGATTGAGTCCAGCACTAATTCTTCCGGGGGTAGTTGGTAATGAATGGATTCTGTGTTTTTTAACCCCAGTTTCAGCAGATGTTTAGTTGGGATTGTAATAGTAGGTACTGACATAGTAGCAATCGCAATTTGTTGAAGGCACAAAGGTAAGTATGAAATCCAATTAAACACAAACAAGTGTTAGTATTACATATTAAAATGAAGCTAAAATTTTGTATCGGATATTGGTATCTGTTCAGTAAGATGGTTTTGTTTTGAAGGAAGTTGAAAGAAGTCTTCGAAACCTTGAAAATCATTCATTTCTTATACTCTTTTCCAGTTTTGTGATGAAAGATATTTGGCTGATAAGTTTGCTCATTATCTTTAGTATTATATTTTAATTGTTTGTCTTTTATTAACCAAACCTTAGACTTATGAAATATTTACCCCTCAACAAAGACATCTTTACAGAAAACCGGAGACGGTTCGTGGGACAGATGCAAAAAAATTCCATTGCCATTTTTGTAAGTAATGATGAAGTATCCTCCAACGGTGATGCTATTTATCACTTCAAACAAAACAGCGACCTTTTTTGGCTAAGTGGAGTAACGCAGGAAGACAGCATGGTTATTCTTTTTCCGGATAACCCCGATCCAAAATACCGGGAGGTGTTGGTACTGGTTCGCCCCAACGAACTGAAAGAAAAATGGGATGGGAAAAGATTGAGAGTAAGCGAAGCTCAGGAAACAAGCGGCATTAAAACCATTGTGTGGTTAGATAACCTAGATGGTTTATTACAACCCTGGGTTCATTTGGCTGACAATATTTATCTGGACAGTAATGAAAATGATCGCAAAGCAAACCTGTTACGAACAAGAGAATATCGTTTTATTGATGAAATGAAAAGCCGTTATCCGCTGCATAATTATTTACGGGCTTCAAAAATAATGAAGGACTTACGGGGGATTAAGACTGAACTCGAAGTAGAAGTTTTACAAAAAGCAATAGATATAACTGATAATACATTTCGCCGCCTGTTGCAATTTATTAAGCCGGGTGTGATGGAATATGAGATAGAAGCAGAAATTGTTCATTCATTCCTCAGTCAACGAGCCACTGGCGAAGCATATGGCAGCATCATCGCCAGCGGCGACAGAGCAAGAACATTGCACTATGTAAGTAACAATGCCGAATGTAAAGATGGCGAATTGATACTGATGGATTTTGGTGCAGAGTATGGCGGTTATTGTGCTGACCTTACGAGAACAATCCCAGTTAATGGAAAATTTGGCCGTCGGCAAAAAACAGTTTACAATGCTTGTTTGCACTTACATGATTATGCAAAGAGTATTTTAAAACCTGGTATTAGCATTTTAGATTATACAGATAAAGTTGGCGAAGAAGCAACGCAACGATTTCTGAAAATCGGGTTGATAAGAAAAACTGATGTAAAAAATGAAGACCCGGAGAACAGGGCCTATCGTAAATATTTGTATCATGGCATTTCTCATCATCTTGGTATTGATGTGCATGACCTTGGTACAAAAACAGAACCGATAAAAGCCGGAATGGTTTTTACTGTAGAGCCGGGTATTTATATCGAAGAAGAAAAGATGGGAGTTCGGATTGAAAATAATTTTTGGATTACCAAAAATGGCAATAAGGATTTGATGAAAAATATCCCCATTACTGTAGAAGACATCGAAGCTCTCATGAAAAAATAAATTTACCTTTCCCGCATGAAGCAAATTCCGAATCTGTTTACTTTACTGAACCTCGTTTTCGGCTGCCTCGCTATTGTTTTTATATTGCAAAATGGCATCATGATTACTGTGAATGCAGAAGGCACCGAGTTACTTTACATTCCTGAAAAAATATGGATGGCTTCTTTATTTATTGGATTGGCTGCAGTCGTGGATTTTCTCGATGGATTTGTAGCCCGACTTTTTAAAGCCAGCTCAGAAATGGGCAAGCAATTGGATTCTTTAGCCGACCTCGTAAGTTTTGGTGTGGCACCGGGGATGATTATTTACCAATTTCTCCGTCTCAGCTTTGCACAGGGCGAAGGAGGGTTAGATGCGTCCATACTTTGGTTGCTACCGGCTTTCATACTACCATGTGCTGCCGCATGGCGATTGGCAAGGTTTAATTTGGATACTGAACAATCATACTCCTTTAAAGGAATGCCGGTACCAGCTGTCGGAATCTTTTTTGCAGCACTACCTTTAATATATTGGAATGTAAATGAAGCTTGGATTCAAAATCTACTACTTAATAAATGGTTTTTATATGGGCTAGTATTCCTGTTTTCCTGGCTAATGGTTTCTACGTTACCATTAATGGCATTGAAGTTTAAGGATTTTAGTGTGAAGAATAATTTACCGAAATATTTGCTGGTACTCATTGCTATCGCTGCGGTAGTATTTTTAAAATGGCTGGCGGCACCAATAATTATACTTGCTTATGTTCTTATATCTTTGCTCTTTAAAAACAAAACAGCATGACCTACACCATTCAGATAAAAGTAATGCCACTAAAAGAATTATTAGACCCGCAAGGTAAAGCCGTAATGGGTGGTCTTGAAAACCTCGGACTAAGTGGAGTAGAAGATGTGAGAATAGGAAAGAATATCACTTTGCAGGTAAACGCCGACTCACCGGAAAAAGCAAAACAAATTGCTGAAGAGGCTACTAAAAAATTGTTAGCTAATCCTGTGATGGAGTATTTTGAAGTAACTGTAAATTAATAAGTACGAAGTGGGAAGTACAAAGTACGTTGGGTGCTTTGAAGTTTTTCGTACTTCTGACTTCTAACATCATACTTCGTAGCTATGCTCTACCTTGTTCCCACACCAATCGGCAATCTTAAAGACATCACCCTTCGGGCTATTGAAGTATTGAAAGAGGTGGACCTGATTTTAGCAGAAGACACCCGGACAACATCGCACCTGCTTAATCATTATCAAATTACCAAACAGCTTTCTCCTTATCATCAGCATAATGAACATAAAGTGCTGCAGCATTTGGTAAGCCAATTGCTGGAAGGAAAGAAGATGGCAGTAGTTACAGATGCAGGCACACCCGGTATTTCTGACCCCGCATTTTTATTAGTAAGAGAATGTATTAAAGTAGGAGTGAAGGTGGAATGTTTGCCCGGCGCCACTGCTTTTGTTCCTGCATTAGTCAACAGTGGCATACCCACCAATCGTTTTTGCTTTGAAGGATTTTTACCTGTAAAAAAAGGAAGGCAGACTTTATTAAAACAACTGTCAGAGGAAGAGCGGACATTGATTTTTTATGAATCTCCTATGCGATTAGTAAAAACATTGGAAGAGTTCATCACTTATTTCGGGGAAGACAGGCAATGCAGTGTAAGCAGGGAGCTGTCAAAAATGTTTGAAGAAAATAAGCAAGGTACGCTGCGGGAAGTGGCTGATTATTTCAGTCAAAAAACCGTGAAGGGGGAAATAGTAATTATTGTGGCGGGGAAAAATTAATAGCATTTCATTATAATATACTGGCATTATTTTTTCGATAAAATATACTCATCAAAACCACCGATTATGAAATTGATTCGTTTCTTTATAGTCTTTGTAAGTATTTTAATAAGTTCAGCAGTAGGCTACACACAGGTTACTTCTATTCCTGAACAGG
Organism: Chitinophagaceae bacterium; assembly: GCA_031415255.1. Taxonomy (GTDB): domain Bacteria; phylum Bacteroidota; class Bacteroidia; order Chitinophagales; family Chitinophagaceae; genus JJ008. The sequence continues at coordinate 19,899 of JANORJ010000205.1, forward strand.
CTAAAGAAAATTTTTTTAAACAATATCCTGATGCTAAAAATGTGCAATGGGAAAATAATGTGGTAAATGTGAATGCCCGGTTTGAGCAGGACAGCAATAAAATGAATGCTGAATATAGTAATAAAGGTATCTGGAAAAAAACGTTGAAAGATTGGACGTATGATAAACTGATAGCGGACGTAAAAGATGGTTTTACAAAAAGTAAATATAGTGGCATGCAGGTGCTTGAAGCAAAAGTGTTGTACCTGCCGGGTTATGTAATACAATACCGGATGAAAGTGTCGAAAAATAATATAGAGAATAAATTCCTCTTTTTTAATACAGAAGGAAGATTGATAAGAACTACTGTTGCGTTATAGTTTTATATTTTTTGAATAAAAAGACAATTGTCCAGTGCTTGTATCACTTGTCAGTTGTGGTTAATACCATGCAGCTATCGATTCAATTGTTTTTCTTTTCAAATCAGGTACCCAACACTCTTTGGCAGGATAGCCAACTGGAATAAGCAAAAAAGGCTTTTCATTTTTTGGTCGCTTTAGAACTGTACACAAAAAATTCATTGGCGAGGGGGTATGGGTGAGAGCGGCTAATCCAGCATGATGAATAGCGGCTAATAAAAAGCCACAGGCCAATCCGCAACTTTCGTTGGCATAATATACCAGCCCCTTGCTACCATCTTCTTCTAGCTCATAGCTTTTTTTGAAAACAATGATCAGATACGGGGCCGTTTCTAAAAACTCTTTCTTCCAATCAGTTTGTAGTGGCCGCAAATCCTTCAGCCATTCTTCCGGCATTCGGCCATTATAGCTTTCAAATTCTTCCTTTTCGGCTTCCTGGCGAATTTGGTTTTTTATTTCAGCATCACTTACCACACAAAATGTCCAGGGTTGCTTATGTGCACCGCTGGGCGCCGTGGAAGCGGTGAGCATAATATTTTCAATCACTTGTTTAGGTACTGGTGCCGGGGAAAAATCCCTTACTGTTCGCCGTTTATCCATCCATTCGTAAAATTCATTACTCTTTTGTAACATCTGCTCTGGAGAGAAAGTTTCTTTAACGTAAGAAACAAAAGGATAACCGTCAATCAACTTTGTTTTTGCCATAACATCTATTTAACGAAATTTACCATTTCAAAATAACAATGTATGAAGAAATTTTTCTTTTTAGTAGCTATTCTCTTTCAGTTTTCATTGATAATGTATGCCCAGCCCGACCGCTGGCAACAACGGGTAAAGTACACGATGAATATTGACATGAATGTAGTGACCAATCAGTTTACAGGCAAACAAAAGTTAGAATACACCAATAACTCACCCGATACGTTGACAAAAGTTTTTTACCATCTTTATTTCAATGCCTTTCAACCGGGCAGTATGATGGATACAAGAAGCAGACGGCAAGGCTCTGTAAATGGTGCAGGCGGTAGACCTGATTGGGATGGTAGGGTAAAAGACCGCATCCAAAATCTCAAGCCAGATGAAATTGGCTATCAGAAAATTCTTTCTTTGAAAATGAGTGGTCGTCCCCAAAGTTTTAAAATGCTGGAAACAATATTGGAAGTAAAATTAGACAAACCCATTCCGCCGAAATCAAAGGTTGTTTTTGATATGGAGTTTGAAGCACAAGTGCCATTGCAGATTCGTAGAAGTGGTAGGGATAATCCTACTTCAAAAGTTCGTTATTCCATGAGCCAGTGGTATCCCAAGCTATGTGAGTATGATTATGAAGGCTGGCATCCTACACCGTATGTTGGAAGAGAATTTTATGGTGTATGGGGAGATTTTGATGTAAGTATTTCTATTGATAAAAAATACATTCTTGGTGGTAGCGGGTATTTGCAAAATCCTAACCAGATTGGATATGGATATGAAAGTGCTGGTGCAAAAGTAAACAGACCTGCCGGCAATAAATTAACCTGGCGATTTATTGCACCTAATGTGCATGATTTTATGTGGGCTGCCGATCCGGATTATATTCATAAAAGCCGGAAGGTGAATGATAGTGTTACACTTAATCTTTTATATAAACCAACAAATGCAACAGCGGCTGAATGGGAAAAAGTGCTGGATGATGCGCAAAAAGTATTTCCATTTATTGAAAAAACCTTTGGCGTTTATCCTTACAAGCAATACACCTTTATTCATGGTGGTGATGGCGGAATGGAATATCCGATGGCAACTTTATTAGTTGGTCCAGGTGCATGGCTGCATGAATGGTTGCACAACTGGTATCATGGCCTGTTGGGAACAAATGAATCTTTGTATGCCTGGATGGACGAAGGATTTACAACTTATGCAGAAGACCGTGTAACAGCTTTTCTTGAAAATAATACCGGCTTTGCGTATGATGGAACGTACAGAAGCTATTATTCATTAACCAGAAGTGGAAAAGAAGAACCATTGACCACACATGCCGATCATTTTAATACCAATGCTGCGTACAGCCCCGCTGCTTATTCAAAAGGTGGAGTGTTTATGGAGCAGTTGGGATATATTGTTGGCGCACCCGTAAGAGATAAAATATTATTGGAGTATTATAAACAATGGCGTTTCAAACATCCTAATGTTTCTGATTTTATCCGTATAGCAGAGAAAGTAAGCGATATGAAACTGGATTGGTACAAAGAATATTGGGTTAATTCGATCAAAACGATTGATTATAACATTGATAGTTTATGGGAAGAAGGTGGCAAAACGAAAGTGAGGTTGAATCGTATTGGTTTAATGCCGATGCCAATTGATTTGCAAATAACATTTAAAGACGGAAGCAAAGAATTGCATTATGTAGCAATGAACCTGATGTATGGAGAAAAGCCGGTAGAAGATGCTGCTGTTCCCCGCATAGTGTATGAACCTTGGAAGTGGACACACAGTACTTACACAATAGAAACAACGAAGAAGCTGGCAGATTTTACACTTGTTGAAATTGACCCTTCACTGCGATTGGCCGATATGGAGCGAAAAAATAATAAGCTGGAATTGAAATGGTAAAAAAGTAATTCTTTAAATGAAAAATCCCCCGTGCTGATGACGGGGGATTTTCTTTGACGTTTTCGATCAAGGGCTCATTTATTTAAGAAGATAAGGTTAATGATTAATGGTAAGGGGAATGAGTTGCTTGATTTACTATTTCAAAAATAGAAGTAATGATTATACCGGACAATACCCCATTTGTGGTATTTTTTGTCAAATAAAATAGGCCTCACCCGCAAAAACCAGCAAAATTATCTGCCGTAGAGCTTATTAACTGCAGCCACCCGGTTGTTTACATGCAGTTTTTCATAAATGTGGTAAACATGTTTTCTTACTGTTTCCGGGCTAAGAAATAATTGGGAGGCGATTTCTTTATACATCAATCCCCGGGAAAGGAATTCAAGAATTTCTTTTTCTCTTCCTGACAACATATCAAGGTTATCTCCTCTTGAAATATCAACTGGATGGTGTTGAAAGGCAACCACTACTTTTCTTGCAATCTGGCTGCTCATGGGTGCGCCACCTTCATATAATTCACGAATGGCTTCCAGCATCCTTGCTGGGTTGGTCTTTTTTAAAATGTAGCCACTGGCACCGGCAGCGAGGGCTTCAAATATTTTTTCATTTTCTTCATACACAGTACACATCATAAAATTGATATCCGGTAACCGGGGTTTTAAAATCCTTACCACATCAATTCCGTTTGCCTCAGTGCCGAGGTTAATATCCATTAATACTACCTCTGGCCGCAGTACGGGAATTTGATTCAACGCATCTTCCGCAGTTCCAATGGTGCCAATACACTTGTAACCATCAGACATGGTAATTATTTCTTCCAACGCATTTCTTAGTTCCTTGTTATCATCTACAATGCAAACAGATATTTCTTTCATCATTGGTTAAAGTTCGTACTAACGAGATATACTGGCAATACCACAAACAGGTAATTCTTTACCGGCTAACATATAATAAGTATTTATCCTTAAAAGATTCTTCAGGAAAAATAGCGGCTACATCCATTAAGGTGGGTTTAACACCGCTTTCCTGTATTTCAATGGCCAGGTCACCGCCTTTCAGACTGATAAGTCCGGGAGTAAATTCAGTTTGAGTTTTTATTTTCAAAAGAGGTTTGCTCCATCTCCATAAATCTTTTAACGGGGCAACTGCTCTGGATACTACAAAATCAAATTTTTGGTTCTTAATATCTTCTATCCGGCTATGTTGGGTAGTAACATTTTGCAAACCAATCCCCTCCGCCACGGCCTGCACCACTTTTAGTTTTTTGGCAATACTATCCACAAGGTGAAATTTTACCTGCGGGAAAAAAATGGCTAACGGGATGCCGGGAAAACCACCACCTGTTCCCAGGTCAATGATGTTCATATTATCGGTGAATTCAAAAGTGGCAGCAATGCTTAATGAATGCAGTACATGTTTTTCATACAGGCTGTCTATGTCTTTACGGGAAATAACATTGATTTGCTGATTCCATTCTTTGTACAATGGTTCAAGCAATTGAAATTGCCGGAGTTGTTCTTCCGTAAAGTCTGTAAAATATTTCTGAATGATTTCCATTTCTATAAGACTCTAATTAGCCACTCCTGAGTTTATCGAAGGAAGAGGTTGGGGTTTACCAGCCCTTCTTCGGCCTTCTCCACAAGGCCGGCGCAAAAATGATATAATAAAAAAACATCCACATATCCAGCAAGATGAACCAAGGCCACAAATCTTTTTCTCCCATCTTCTTCATCGACTTATATAAAACAAAACCTTGAACTAACAAACGAACACTAAAAACAGCTATACCCAACCGCCAGTCAAAAAAGATAATAACCGCTGCCAGCAAAGGATAAAAAATAAATTGAGTGGTGAAGTATAAACCGAGAAAAAATTTATGTTTTGGCTTATAATATTTAGCCGTAGTATAATGTCTTGATTTTTGCCGAAGCCAACTGCCCCAAGTGGTTTTAGGAATAGATCGGGTAACGGCATCAGGATCTATTACTACAGCAGTGTTATTCTTCGTCG
>JANORJ010000206.1:0-5167 GCA_031415255.1 Chitinophagaceae bacterium
CCCATTGACCTGTTGATGTTGAAGGAATATGCTGCACCTTTTTCCTTTCTGGAACACTGTGGTAGCTTTCCCACCCCCGCAGATGGACTGGCCGCCGCACAAACTTTATCCCCGGACTTAGTGTTTTTGGATATTGAAATGCCAGGCATGACGGGTTTGGATGTTTTACGTCAGATAAAAGATAAAGTAGCAATAGCCGTTTTTATCACTTCGCATCCTGAGTTTGCTTTAGAGGGTTTCCAGTTATCAGCACTCGATTATATATTAAAACCATTAACAGCAGAAAGATTTGCCCATACTGCCCGCCGCATAGAAGAATATTGGGATATGAAACAAAAGGCCATTTCGTATGAAGTACTTTTTGAAAAAGAATCTTTAACTATTAAAGATGGCCATAACCAGATAAAACTGCCACAACAGGATATTATTTATTTAGAAGCCATGCAGGATTATACTAAAGTGGTAACGGAAAAGAAAAACTACCTGACGCTAACAACACTAACTGGTTTCATGGAAAAATTATCAAACAAGAATTTTTTACGGATACACCGTAGTTATGCTGTGGCTATTAAAAAAATTAAAGAATTACATGCTGATAAAGTCGTTTGCGGAGACATAACAATTCCTATTGGAAAAACGTATCGCTCCGCCATGGCACAGCTAAAACTTACTTAACCACGGCAAATGTGTTTGAAATCTTTATCCCTCGCTATACTGCTCTTGGCCTTCGGGTTTGCTGCAGCCCAACAAAATAAAAGGCAAGAAGAGCTTGATGAAAAAAAGAGCCGTTTAGAAAAAATTATGACTACTTTTTCTGGTAAGCCGGAAAGTTTTGACCAACTGATAAACGAAGGCAAAGAAGGTATTGCCATTTCCGCCACCAACGACTATAGCTATAAATTTCTATTTTACCAAGCAATAGGTAGTGGCTATTACTACAAACAGGATTTTAAATCGGCCAAAGAAAATTTTGAAGCTGCGTATGCTGAAGCTGTACAAGGAAAAATGATCGAAAAAAGTACCAAACCGCTGGGTAATCTTGTATCTATCTATCACTATATGGGTTTGCAGGAAAAAGCAGACTCCGCCGCCAAGCTGTTAAAGCAAATTATAGAAACAGTTGATACTTTAAAAAACAAAAGCGATATATATTACAACCTCGGCTTGTATAATCAGCAACAAAAATTCTACTACAGCATTGCTTTGGATAATTTTTTAAAAAGTGTAGCACTGCATAAACCAATAGTTGACACAGCGAAGGCAATAAAATTAAAAACGGATTACGGTTCCAAGCTGATGATGGTTGCCGAAATATATTTATTCCTTAAACAGCCGGCCAAAGCAATACAATACCTGGAAGAAGTAAACCCATATTTAGGCCTTTCAAAAGTGTTGGACATAACTGCGTATGGTAAATTTATTCGGAGCTATGTACAATTAAATAACAAAGCGGAGGCATTAAAATATTACACCGCCCTGCACCAAGTCAATGGCACTTCTCCGGCAACATGGTCAGAACTGGTGTCATCAAATTTAGAAATAGCTTCCCTTGCACTAAAGGAAAAAGACTACCCTGTTGCCAAATCATACATCGACAAAGCAGATAAACAATCGAAGCTAGACAACAAAGAGATTATGACATCTACTGTGAATTTATCGTACGGTGATTATTATAAAGCAAAGAATGATTATCAACAGGCCATCAGCTACTATAAAATAGCTGAGCCGGGTGCGGCTAAATATAATAAAGAACAGTATGCCGATCTGCTACGATCGCTGGCGGAAGTGCAAATGCTGGCTGGTAACAATGAAGCTTCTTCCACTTTTTCAAAGTACACATCTATCTCCGATTCCCTTACCCGAAGCAAAATCGAATTGAATTTAGCAGAAATGGAAGCCTTATTCCAAAACAAGAACAAGCAACAGCAAATTGAGATCAAAGACACACAACTATTATTTGCAAAAAAACAACGTCTGTGGCTTATCGCCGGCCTTGTGTTAGCAGGAATAGCCGCACTATTATTAATCCTCCTCTATCGCAATAAAAAGGAAAGTGCAAATTTGATTAGCGAAAAAAATAAAACTCTATCCAAATTAAATAATGAACTGGAAGAAGCCAACCGTACCAAAGCAAAGCTATTCAGCATTATCAGCCACGACCTGCGTTCACCCATCAGTCAGGTGTATCAATTTCTAAAACTGCAACAATTAAATCCGCAGGCTTTAAATGAAAATCAAAAAAATGAATTAAGTAATAAAATACAAACCGCCACCGGCTCTTTATTAGAAACAATGGAAGATTTATTACTCTGGAGTAAAACGCAAATGAATGAGTTCAAAACAAGCATTCAGTCCACCGCATTGCTACCCGTAGTGCAGGCTTGCCAAAATCTATTACAACTAAACAGTGAAGCAAAAAATATAAGCTATCAAAATACAGTTTCGCCTACTACTACTATTAATACAGATCCTTATTACCTGCAAACCATCATCCGGAATTTATTACAGAATGCCGTAAAGGCATCGCCGGAAAATGGAACAATTAAAATTGGCACAGAACAACTACCCGAAGGAACAATATTGTATATAAAAAATGAAGGCGACAATTTTTCACAACAACAGTATAAACAAATTGTCAGCAGCGAAGAAAATACCAAAAGCCTGAATGGGCTTGGGCTAAGGCTTGTAGATGAACTTTCCAAAAAAATCGGGGTCGCAATTATTTTTAAACACAAATCAGAAAGCGGCACCTGTGTAGAAATTACTCTCCCCTAAAGCACTTTTATCTTTCTTTCAACGATTATAGCTATCCGTTCAACGGTTAGTTTAAAACACGGCGTCCTGTCATTCTATCTTTACCCATACAAATCCCTAAAATGAAAAAAATATTTTTTTCCCTCTTTTGCTCGTTCTTGGTTCTCTCCGCTTTTGCACAATCTAAATACTCTGCTACCGGCGGAATTGAAACCGCCTACAAAGGCAAATACACATTTACTGCGAGGTTGGATGAAAAAACAAGTAAGTTAATTGTAGAAACAAATGCACCGGTGACCGTAATAACCCTGGAAACATATACACCAGAAGAATTAGCAGTGCGTATAGGAAAAGAATACACAAACACCTACACTAAAAGCGGCAATAAGTATATATATGACCTGAAAAAACCATTGCTGAAAGATAAATATGCATACTGGGTAAAAGTTTCTATTGGAAACAATGGAGTTCCATTGGGTGAATACTTTTTTCAGAAACTAACCGTAGCTGCTGAAGAAGTAGCTGCGAATGGAGAAGAAGTAAAAAATGCTGCTGGTGCCACTGTTATAAATACCAATATTAAATGTGCAGCCGGTAAAACAAAAGTTATTAATGTACTGAAAGCAATGGAAGGTGTGTCTGATGTAAAAATTGATATCGCTACCGGCAAGCTGACTATTAAATACAGTAGCGATGGAACACCTTACACTACCATCCTTTCCACTATTAATGAAAATGGATTTGATGCCAACGGCCAGAAGACCACTAATGCGGTAGCTAATCCATGTATCAAGCATTCAGGCACTACCAATAATGAAGAAAAAAAGAATGCAGCTGGAGCAACAATAATAACCACAAACATCAAATGCGCAGCAGGAAAAACAAAAGTCATCAATACCCTGAAAGCAATGGATGGTGTGTTTGATGTACAAATAGATATTGCTACCGGCAAGCTAACTATTAAGTATAGCAGTGACGGCACTCCTTACACCACCATCCTTTCCACCATCAATGAAAATGGGTTTGATGCAAACGGGCAAACGTCAACTAATATGACAGCAAATCCATGTAATAAAAAGACAACTAATTAACACAACTAACTTGTAAAACTTATGCGCTACTTCCCTTTCAAATTTTTATTGTGCTTCATTTTATTTCTGCTCTCTGGTAATTTAATTGCACAAAATCAAACTACTATCTGGCGCATCACAAAAAAAATACGGACAGAAGCAAACGGTCAAAAGTTTACTTTTAACTATACGTACGCTAATGATGGTCGTATAAAAACGGTTGAATATTTATCTGCGACAGGCATACGGACTATTACTATTGACAACTTCAGGTTCGGCAGTAACAATAAGCCTTCATCGTATATAGTAACATATAACCGGGAAGGGGAAAAAGTTAATGTGTCGTTGACCTATGATGGGGAGGGGCGAATTTTACAGTTAGAAAAAAAGGATGGAAATATTGAGAAGACTGTTTTCAAATACAGGTATTCCGAAAATTCCTATAAAATTGTTCAGGAAAATATAGTTGGCTCAACAATAAAAGACAGCAAAATTACTTCTTATAATGAGCTGGGTGACTATGTTGAAACGGTGGGTAGTGCAGCAAATCAAACGGTAACATCAACTGTTACGCAAAACGGCAGAAGAAATCCGGAACTGGAACCCTATCCGGATAATTTTATGGGAGGATACCAAGCTCCCTTATTTCTGGGTGAATATGCTTATGGAAGTGAGCCCCAAACTATTGCTGTTAAAGATGATAATGGGCATATTACATCCCTTACGTTTACAACCCGGACTTCCACCCGAAAAAATGAATACACCTATACTAAAATAAGTGCAGGTATAACAGAGCCGGGCGAAACAGGAATCAAAATAATTATCACTACCAATATTAATTGTACAGATGGAAAACTTATTGTTGAAAGAATTTTAAAATCACAGCAAGGTGTAAAGAGTGTAGTTGTTGATATTAGTACCGGCAAACTATCTCTTGATTACAGCCCGGACGGCACTCCTTATACAGAAATAATTAAACAGATAAATGATGCAGGGTTTGATTCAGACAAAAGCATATCCCGGGTACCCGATGCCAATCCATGCAAAGCCACTACCGTAAAACCCTTCAATATTGGCGATTTAAAAAAAGTATACCAACAAAGAGAAGCAATTGCTTCTCCTGAATTAAAAAGCCGCCTGGCGCAGCAAAGAACTACGATTGCCCGAAACGGTTTTAAATACCATGTGGCTAATACCAGCGTAAGTGAGAATAGACTAAAAGACGTTACTGGCCTAACCAAAATAAGCAGGTCAGAAATTCTCCGTTTTAGGGATGTAGACAAAGCAAAACCTTACAACCCAGACGTAGCAGCCTTATTAAAAAATTACAAACCAGCAGCAGA
>JANORJ010000207.1:0-9697 GCA_031415255.1 Chitinophagaceae bacterium
GTACGATGAAAGAGTAAAGAAAACAGCCTTCTGGATTTTTCATGGTGATGCGGATGCAGTAGTTCATGTAAATGAATCAAGAGCAATGGTAGAAAAACTCAAGTCGCTGAAAGTTGATGTAACCTACACCGAATATAAAAATGTAAATCACAATAGCTGGGACAATGCTTTTGCTGAGTCCACCTTTTTAAGTTGGATGTTTTTGCAGAAAAAGAAAAGATAGAACCGTAATTATAATACCATAAAGAGTTCTTTCGCACAAAAGGGCTTGCTTTGTTGTTTGGGCGTTGCTTACCTTTCCGGTATTTTTGCAGCTGTAACCGCCGAGACGCTAAGACACAGAGGAATTATCAAATAATCTCTGCGACTCTCCGCCTCTGCGGTTAAAAATTTAGATTATGACCAACCCCAAACGATATTTAATAACTTCTGCCCTACCCTATGCCAATGGATTAAAACATGTGGGTCACCTGGCAGGTGCTTATATTCCGGCTGATATTTATGTTCGTTACCTACGGGCACAAAAAAGAGATGTGGTGTTTGTATGCGGCAGCGACGAACATGGCACTGCTATTCCTATACAGGCAATGAAGGAAGGCACCACATCACAAGCTATTATTGATAAATACCACCAGGCCATTAAAGAAGATTTTGCTGATTTGGATATTTCATTCGACATCTATCACCGCACCAGTGAACCAATTCATCATGAAACTACCAGTGAGTTTTTTACTGCATTAAATAATGCCGGCGAATTAGAAACAAAAGAGACGGAACAATTTTATGATGAAGCCACTAAAACGTTTTTGGCTGACCGTTATATTAAAGGCACCTGTCCCAACTGTGGCAGCAACAGGGCATTTGGCGACCAATGCGAAAACTGTGGCACCACATTAAGCCCCGATGAATTAATAAACCCGGTAAGTACATTAAGCGGTGAAACACCAGTGAAGAAAAAAACAACACACTGGTATTTACCGTTGGGTAAACATGAAGCATTTCTTAGGGAATGGATATTGAAACAACATAAGGATGATTGGAGGGCAACTGTTGTTGGTCAATGTAAAGGATGGATAGATGGTGGTTTGCAATCAAGAGCCGTAACAAGGGATTTGGATTGGGGAGTGAAAGTGCCATTGAAAGAAGCGGATGGTAAAGTATTATATGTTTGGTTTGATGCACCTATTGGTTACATCAGTGCTACCAAGCAATGGGCTATTGATAATAAAAAAGATTGGAAGCCATATTGGGAAGACAAAGACACTAAGCTGGTTCACTTCGTTGGAAAAGATAATATCGTTTTTCATTGCATCATCTTCCCCATTATGCTAAAATTGCATGGAAATATTTTACCGGCAAATGTTCCGGCAAATGAATTTCTGAACCTGGAAGGTGATAAGATGAGTACCAGCCGCAACTGGAAACTGGAGATGCGAGATTACATTAATGATTTTGTAAAAAAAGAAAATGGCGGCGGGCAATGTGTGGATATGCTTCGTTATTATCTTACACAGATTGCACCGGAAACAAAAGACAGCGAATTTACCTGGAAGGGTTTTCAAGATGCGGTAAACAGTGAGCTCGTTTCCATCTTCGGCAATTTTGTAAACAGAACATTTGTGTTGATGCACAAACTCTGTGGGGGAAAAGTTCCCAAGCTGCATGAAGATATTTTGGATGATAATGATAAAACATTAATCGCTGATATTGAAAGTACCAAAGCGGATGTACAATCAGCCATAGAATATTATCATTTTAAAGATGCCTTATTCCAGATAATCGACCTTTCCCGCAAAGGCAATCAATACATGCAGAAAAAAGAACCGTGGATTGTTGCTAAGAAATTAGCAGAGAACCCGGATGCACAAAAAAATATTGATAACTGCTTACATATTTGTTTACAGCTATGTGCCAACCTTACTGTCCTCATTAATCCGTTCTTACCTAACACAGCAAAGAAAATGCTGCACATGATGAAAGTAGTAGATAAAATGCTGGATTGGAAAAATGCAGGCACCATAAAACTACTAAGCGTTGGCTATAGTTTAAGAGAGCCGGAATTATTATTTAGAAAAATAGAGGATACAGAAATAGCTGAGCAGGTTGAAAAATTAAAAGCAGGATTAGTGAAACAACCGGCAGTGGGCAGTCAGCAGTCGGCAGCTGAAATCAAAAAACCAAATACCATGAGCAAACCTGAAATAGTATTTGACGATTTTGCGAAGCTTGAATTAAAAGCAGCAACAGTAATAGCTTGTGAAAAAGTAGCCAAAGCAGATAAGCTATTAAAATTAGAAGTTGATTTAGGTACCGAAAAGAGAATCATTGTTTCGGGCATTGCCCAACATTATACGCCTGAAGAAATGGTAGGCAAACAAGTTATTGTAGTTACCAATCTTGCTCCCCGAAAAATGAAAGGCATTGAAAGCCAGGGAATGATACTAACTGCCGAAGACTCCGATGGTAAATTGCAATTGTTGAAGCCGGAAAACCCGGTTTCACCTGGTTCAAATGTTAGCTAACCGGTAAAATTTTACCCAGTACTGCTTTTTGATAACCCAAAACGGGGTTTTCAACGTTTTAACTTGTGTGGCAAGTTTATTGCCGGTTGAAATTCAGTAAATTCACCAATAAATTCTTTCCGCCCCTTGGCAGTGAACCGCTTCGTAAAAAAAATATTAAAAATAACCGGCTCCCTTCTTGGGATATTGGTGATTTTCCTTGTTTGTTTCCATTTTTGGTTTAAGGCTCATGCCAAAAATCTGATTGAAGATATGGTGGAGTCAAAATCTAACGGTAAGGTAAAATTGAAAATAGAAAAATTACATTTCAATTATTTCAACCGGAAGATAGAATTAGAGAAAGCAGTTTTTTTTAACACAGATACACTTTCTGGAACAACAGCCTATCATTTCAAGGTTGATAAAATGCTGATGCAGGTAAAAGCCATTCTTCCACTCGTTTTTAAAAACCAAATCCTGATTGATTCACTTACTTTGCTGAATCCACACATCGAAGTAACCCGTTTAAGGGCAGCCATAAAGCCGGATAAAAAAATTAAAACCGATGTTTCTATTCCGGAAGAAATGGGCAAAGTATATTCCTCCATACAAGATGCATTGCAGATACTAAAAGTAAAAAGATTTCAGATTGATGATGGCTCATTTACACTCCTGAACAAAATTGACCCCAGCCAGTTGCCGCTGACGGTCACTAATATTCATTTTCATATTGATAATTTACAAGTGGATTCCGCTAAACTTACGGGCAATGAAAAATTGTTGTTTAGTGAAAATGTAGTATTTCGCAGCACTAACCAGCATATTATTTTTCCCGATGGTCGTCATAGTCTCAGTTTTAGCCAATTTCGCATCAATCTGAAAAATAAATTAGTAGAGTTTGACAGCTGCACTATTGCTGCTACCAGAGGCGATAGCGCAGCCGCTACTTTCAATGTTTTTTTTGATGCACTCATGCTCACCAATATTGACTTTGATACTCTCTATAAATCAGAAGTTATTAAAGCAGATTCAGTGTATTGCGTTAATCCAAAATTTAACCTGGAAGTAGTAGCTGGAAAAAAGAAAGGAAGTAAAAAACCACCACCAAAACTGGAAAATATTATTCAGCAACTAACCGGCAATATGCAGCTTGGCTATGTAGTTGTAAGTAATGCAGACTTCAATATAAAAAGGGTAAAAGATGGTGTTCCCAGTTCCTTCACGTTCAGTAATAATAATTTTGAAATGCAAGGGTTAAATGTTGATCAGGATGCAGCAAAACCAATAACGGTAAAAAACTTTGCAATGGCCATCCGTAACTATGAAAATTTTATTAAGGACAGTAGTTCCAGTATAAGCTTTGATAGTGTTCTGTTTAAAGATGACCATATCACCCTTAGCAATTTTATTTTTAATAAACTTGACCATGGAAAAATCCTGAGCACATTCAGCATTCCCCAGTTTAGCCTGCGGGGGCTTTCGTGGGATGATCTCGTATTTGAAAGAAAATTAAAAGCAGAACAGGCTATCATGCTCAATCCGCATATCAACTTTACGGCCACAGCAAGCAAAACTCAAAAACAGGGGCGACAAAATATTTTTCAATCCTTGGGAACTATAAACGAATTTATGGATTTGCAGCAGTTGGATATTGTAGATGGAACGATAGACCTGAAGCTAAAAAACAACCTGAGAGTGCAATTAGAAAAGGCAACAGTTTCTGTTAAAAGCCAGTCTCTCCTCGAATCTAAAAAATTCGCAGGTATTAAAAATTCGCTTACACAATTAAAATTTGAAGAAGGTATTATCCATGCGGGTAAGATGGATATAGAGATGCATAATATCCGTTATCTAGGGCAAAGCGGGGAGTTTGGTGCCAGCAATATAAATCTCCGGAACAAAGAAAAAAACATGGCTGCTTCCTTGCAGGATGTTACTATAAAAAAAATGTTGGTAGATGAAATAACAGGGGATGTGTATGCCGAAGGAGTATCCTGGCAAAAAGCAGATGTGAAAATGAATGGGGCGGGCAACAAAAAAAAGGGTGGCGGTTCTACTATCCTTTTAAAAGATGTGCAGGGCTCCAACACCTCTATCAGCGGAATATTTAACGGCAAAGCAATGTCAACAAAACTCAATCGAGTTTCCTTTACTGAATTGGAAAAACAAGCTGATGGCAAATTAAATTTAACCGGACTGGATGTTAACGGCCAACAACTGAAAGTAAAAGATAATAACCTGAACTTATCGGTGGCTAGTTATGATGTTACTGATAATAAAATTTCATCCTTCCGGCAAATTATTTATAAAGCCAGCAATGGTAAAATGACGGCTGACATTTCTATTCCTGCATTAACAGTTACACCGCACATACAACCATTACTCAATGGCGATATTGCACTGGATGCAATAAATATTATACAACCATATATTAACTTGCAATTGGCTGCAAAAAATAGTTCAACAGAAAAAAACAAAACAAGCCTGCCCAAAATAGATATTAGTGAATTAAAATTAAATCAGCCCAATATCAGTTTTTCACAACCCGGCGACAGTGGTACACTTTCCTTAGACTGGCACGGCGAAAAAAACAGTTCAAATTTTTTGCTGGCAACTGACCTCCATATAAACAACAATAATTCATCTGTATCTAATCTTAATTTTTATCTAACTGATTTTATATTTAGCAACCCCGCCGGAAAAACATTTAATACCGGTGATGGAAAAGTATCCGCACAAATAAAAAACATTACCATTGAACAGGTACCAAACCAACCTGTAAAGTGGGCTGCAAATATTACTGCTTTCGACGCCCGGGATTTCCGACTCGACAGCATTGGTAAACTAAAAAGCAATTTGGTGATGAACAGCGGCTCAATACATAATTTCAATATCAGCTCCTCCACTATAACTAATTTTCAAAAGCTGGCGGCGGCTAACTCCGCTTTTCGGGTGCAGCAACTAACAGGGCATTACACAACAACGGCGGGAACACTTCACTGGGCCAATGCGACGTTCAACCGGAATAATAATATTTTTTCGTTGGATTCATTTTCAATGATGCCCGCACTTTCAAGAGATTCGTTTGTTGCCCAACAATCATTTCAAACCGATTATATGACTGTTAAATCAGGGGCTATCAGTATTGGGCCTGTTGATATTGACACTTATATTAATAATAAAACGCTGAATATCGGAACAGCAGCGATTGATAAATTTTTGTTTGCTGACTACAAAGACAAGCAACTTCCTTTTAATGCTGGTGTCATCAAACCATTGCCGGTAGATATGATAAAAAAAATACCTCAATTATTATCCATTGATACCGTGCTGCTCACTAATGCCAATGTTATCTACACGGAAGTAAGTGAAAAAACAAAAGAGCCGGGCACCATTCCTATAAACAGAATGACGGTAAGATTATTGAAGGTAAAAAATTATAACATCAAACCCACTGATAGTCTGAGCATACAGGCAACCGGCTACCTGATGGATACTGCCTGGATAAGGTTGAGAGTAAAAGAATCGTATACCGATACACTTGGTGGCTTCCTGATGACATTACGAATGAAACCGGCTGACCTTACCGTATTAAACCCGGCTTTGATGGCATTAGCCTCAGTAAAATTAGAATCGGGGTTTTTAGATACACTTAGTTTGCGTGCCGTAGGAAGAGAATATCTTTCGCTGGGCGAAATGACAATGCTGTATCATGATTTGAAAGTACGGTTTCTAAAAAACGGGGATGAAACAAAGAAAACATTTCTTACCGGCCTTATTTCCTTTATTGCTAATAGCTTTGTAGTAAAAGCAAATAATAAATCCCGGGTGGGTAAAGTATTTTTTATCCGCAAACGGGATAGGTCAGCTATTAACTACCTGGTAAAAATTGCCATGAGTGGTATGGCCAGCAGCGTTGGTGCCAAGAGCAATAAAAAAATGATGCGCCGTTATAAAAAGGAACTGGAAAAACGTAATCTACCTCCAATTGATTTTGAATAAATAAAAAACAGCTTTCAACTAAAAGATGATAGTGACTTTCATGGTTACAGAAATCCTAGATTTTGATTTATCAAAATAATCTGTGTTCATCTAATCAATCCGTGTCATCTGTGTGCAAAATGTATTTTCAATGTCTAACTGGTATTAATTAATCGGGAAACAAATTTCTAAGGTGCAGCCATTACCGGGAGAAGAAATAATATTTACCTTACCACTGTACACATCTGCCCGGCTGATGATATTGATAAAGCCAATTCCTTTTGTGCTTTTGTCAGAAGTATCAAAACCTGCACCGTCATCACTGATAACAAGGTGAAGAATATTATTTGCCTGGTTAATCATTATCTGTACCGATTTTGCTTCGGCATACTTGTTTATATTATTTGTTTGCTCCTGTATAATGCGGAAGAGCATCAGCTTCTGTTCATCCGTTAACTTCTCTTCTACTTTTTCATTAAAAATAAATTCTACCTCCAGCTGCTGCAGCAATTTCATATTGTCTACAATGTCTTCTACACTTTCTTTTAATCCCACTGTTTTAACATTGGAAGTACTTAGTGATTTAGATAGCTTTCTTATTTCCTGCAAAGCCAGCAGTTGGTATTCAATAGCCTTATCCAGCAGTTCATTGCTTTGTTCCGGCATTCTTTTAGCCGTATCCATAAATAGTTTGGCACTCATCAGTATCTGGTTCACATTATCATGCAGCTCCCTACTGATATTTGTTTTCTCCTTTTCCTGGGCTGCAATAGTTGCCTGAGTAATAGCTTTATGCCGTTGCACCTGTTCATCTATTAACTGCTTTTCCAACTTTTTTTGCTCAGTTAAATCACGGATGGCACCCAATATGCGGATGGCTTTGCCCCCGCGGTATAAAATTACACCTGAATCCTGAAAAAATTTATAGTTGCCATCAGCACATTCAAACCGGTATTCATCATCCCAGCGTTCCAATCCTTTTTGAATATGCTCATCTACTTTATTTTTTACTCTTTCCCTGTCATCAGCATGCACTTTATCAAACCACCAGTTCAGGTTGGAGTCAATTTGCTCTGCTGTGTAACCAGATAAACGGCGAAAAGCACCGCTACGGTAAATCTTGTTACTGGTAAGGTCAATATCCCAGATAGCATCAGAAGTAATTTTTGATACATGATAAAAACGTTCATTACTTTTTCTAAGCTCCTCCTCAGTTTTTTTAGATCCGGTAATATCAGAATAAGAAACAACCACTGCGAACGGTTCAAATTCTCCGGGATGAATCAGGGCTTCAGAATTTACCGATACCCAAACCAATGATTCATCGGAATGTTGAATACCCATGATAACATTGCGCTGAGGAAAACCGGTTTGCAAACTTACAATAGCCGGAAATTCTGTTAAAGGAAAAACATTGCCATCTGCTTTAATGGCTTTCCAGGAAGGGCTGGCCAGCATTTTACCCAGCAGTTCATCTACTGTTAAGCCAAATATTTCTGCGCCTCTTTTATTACAAGCTTCAATTTTACCATCCGCATTTATCATCATCACTCCCTGTGGCAAGGTGTTCATTAATATTTCATATTTCTTCTTTGCTGCATCTAATTGTTTTTCTTTGCTCTTTGCATCATTAATATTGTGGCTAATAATCATAATTGCCACCGGCAATTCGTTTTCATTTATAATATAAGTAGCTGTAGTGCGAAAATAAATTTGCTGACCATCATATCTTTTAAACAACACTTCACCGCTCCAATAGCTTTTTGCAGCAAGAGCCTCTCGCATCTCATCGATGTTGCTGTTTACAAAACCAATATCAACAAGTGTAAAAAGATTTTTGCCCATAGCACCGGACTGGCCATGTATTTCTTCGGCGGCAGAGTTCCAACCGGTAATAGTAAAATCAAGGTCGGTTTGCAGTACCGCATCATCTAATTCTTTATCCAGTCCGTTGTTCGCCGGAAGCGAAGCCTTATGAATAACAGACAAATGATCAGTACCTGCAGAACGAATAGCGTTCAGTTTGCTCATAGATATTGGTTAACAGTTGGTATAAACGCTGAATTACACAACAGATTGTGCAAATCCGCCCCATAAAATAGAAATTTTACCGCCACACCTCAGCGTAAAAGTTCTCTTATTTATGTTTAGTACGTATAAAAACAGAAATGCCTACCGTGGTTTTACGATTATTGGCCGGGCTGTGGTGCTACTATCATCGTCCCTTGCGTCGCACTCTTCATCTTTCTGTCCACTACTCACCACTTTCACGGCTAACTATACATATTGTTTTACTTATTGTCAAAAAAAATGAATCTTATAGTTGGTCGTGTGACCAACCATATAAAATAAATACTCCGTGCCTCATTTAAGAAGCACGGAATATATACTCAGAGCAGTAATAAATTATTCATTCTTTCCCGGCTTAGTTTCAACCTTAATAGGTTCAGGCTCTAACACTTCTTTCTCTATGATAAGTGTGGGAGGCATATATCGGAAAACGTCGACTGCTACAAGTTTGTTCGTTTCATACAATACTTTTAACTGATTCTCAGCATACAAAGGTTGAATGTTCTGAATATAGGTAAGTCTTCTACCATGAGCTAAACTTAATATTGGCATTAAAACGGTCTTCCCTTTGCATTGTTCTGCCTTCCAGCTTTTAAGGTCAGCAGTTTTCATCCGGCTCAAACAATAGAATGCAGAATCCTTGTTTTTGTCATCAGCTAGCAAACGAATGTCACTCACCGCTCCAGTGCTATCTACATCAAGATAACACAGAATATATTCTACAGGTCTGTTTGTGTTATCATAAGCAGGTATCCTATCGTTATTTTCTAAATACTGCGAGATTATGTTCATCAATTCCTCAATTTCTTTACTATTCAGCGATTGAGAAACCCCACTAAACGGAAGCAGAGCATAAAGTATAATAGCAAATAAAATACTTTTCATGATGGTTATTTTTAAGTAAACTCCGTGCCTCATTTAAGAAGCACGGAGTAATCAATTTAGTCATTTATCATCTTATTGGAAGGCCACAGATAAAACACTTGTGGCATTATTACAAAATCAAATTTACCCTTTATACCACATTGTCGGTGAGTATATACTGGTGCACCTTTTAAATAATCAAGATATCCGGACTTAAGTGAGCCATCACTCATTATAGGAGCAACTATCAACTTTCCCTTGTATTGTTTCGATTTCCACTC
>JANORJ010000208.1:0-5505 GCA_031415255.1 Chitinophagaceae bacterium
AGGGCAAGAGAATTATTAACCCGTCTTGATATAACTAATGGTGCGGCTTATAAAGAACTGCGATGAGAACCCGGTTGTTGATATTTATTATACTTTTTTTTATTGCTGGTTGCAAAAGTAAAAGCGGAGTTCCTTCTGGAGTAGTAGCTCCAAAAAAAATGCAGGCAATATTATGGGATATGATGCGAGCCGACCAATTTTTGGCTGACTATGTTTTAAATAAGGACACATCGCTAAATAAAACGACCGAAAGCCTGAAATACTATCAGCAAATATTTGCTTTACATAAAATAAGTAAGGAACAATTTCAGCATAGTTTTTCTTTTTATAAAACCCATCCGATTTTATTGAAGACAATAATGGATTCCATTGCCGCTCCTCCTAAAGATACCGTTGCAAAAGGGGTACAAATAGTGCCAATCTCCGACAGTGCTATTGCTAAACCTGACACAACAGTGAATGGTTCTGGCAAACTACTTCCAGACAGCACAAAAATTCGTAAAAGAATAAAGAAGCTTGTTGTCAATTAATGGAGGTGTCATTTTCCAGCAGTAACTTTCTTAAATTTACCACCTAATTATTTTGTATGAATAAGGTTGTTAGCTCTGCTGATGAAGCAATTCAGGATATACACGACGGAGCAGTATTAATGCTTGGTGGTTTTGGCTTATGTGGCATTCCTGAAAATTGTATTGCCGCCCTGGTAAAAAAAAGGGTAACAAACTTAACCTGCATTTCTAATAATGCCGGTGTTGATGATTTTGGAATTGGCCTGATGCTGAAACAAAAGCAGGTAAAAAAAATGATTTCTTCTTATGTAGGGGAGAATGCAGAGTTTGAACGACAATTACTGAGCGGAGAACTGGAGGTAGAGCTAATACCACAAGGCACACTGGCTACCCGGTGTATGGCTTCGGGTTATGGTATGCCTGCTATATTTACACCCGCAGGTGTGGGAACGGAAGTGGCCAATGGAAAAGAAGAAAGGGAGTTTAATGGTAAAAAATATTTACTGGAGCTTGCATTTGATGCTGATTTTGCCATTGTAAAAGCATGGAAAGGTGATTCAGATGGTAATTTGATTTTTAAAGAAACAGCAAGAAACTTTAATCCATTAATGGCAATGGCAGGAAAGATAACGATTGCTGAAGTAGAAGAATTGGTGCCAGTCGGGGAACTTGACCCAAACAATATTCATACACCCGGCATTTATGTTCATCGTATTTTCCAGGGTAACAATTATGAGAAACGAATAGAACAATTGACAGTAAGGAAAGCCAAATAAATTATTTTATGAGTCTTACTAAAGAACAGATAGCACAACGAATTGCCAGAGAATTGAAAGATGGCTATTATGTAAACCTTGGCATCGGCATACCAACATTAGTTGCCAATTATATTCCTGCCGGGATAAATGTGGTATTGCAAAGCGAAAACGGTTTATTGGGTATGGGGCCGTTTCCAATGGAAGGAGAAGAAGACCCTGATCTGATTAATGCAGGCAAACAAACCATTACAACCGTACCCGGCTCAGCTTTTTTTGATTCGGCTATGAGTTTTGGAATGATACGGGCTGGTAAAGTTGACCTGACTGTATTAGGTGCTATGGAAGTAAGCGAAGAAGGAGACATTGCTAACTGGAAAATACCCGGTAAAATGGTAAAAGGAATGGGTGGTGCGATGGACCTGGTGGCCAGTGCAAAAAACATAATTGTGGCTATGATGCACAGCAATCCTAAAGGAGAATCTAAATTGTTGTCTAAATGTAGTTTACCATTAACCGGGGTAAAGTGTGTAAAGAAAATTGTTTCTGATATTGCCGTGCTTGATGTTACAGAAAACGGATTTCGTTTGCTCGAAAGAGCTCCCGGAGTATCTGTAGAAGAAATAAAATCAAAAACCGCCGGTAAACTTATTGTGGAGGGAGAAATTCCTGAAATAATTTTTTAGCTATCTTTTTACAATCGAATGTTTAACTTTTAGTGCCGGTTGTTTTGCCCCGGCTAAAAAGTGTAGTTCAACAAATCTTCTGTAGTAATAGTTTCTTGCTGGCTGGTTGCGAGGTTTTTAATTGTACAGGTATTTTCTTTCAATTCCTTGTCGCCAATGATGATGATAAAAGGAATATTTTTCTTCTCCGCATATTTGAATTGCTTGTCGAATTTTGCTTGCTCATGAAAAAGCTCACTCCGCACACCTTTATTACGAAGTTGCTGCAGCAAGCTGAAAGCGGCTTTACTTTCTGCTTCGCCCAAATTAAAAAACAATACTTGAGTGCCAATATGCACATCAGCCGGAAAAAGATTTAATTCTTCCATCACATCATAAATTCTATCCACACCAAAAGAAATACCAACACCGGGAATATTGGGAACGCCAAATAATCCGGTGAGGTCATCGTAACGGCCACCGCCGCCGATGCTGCCCATCTGAACATCTTTTGCTTTTACTTCAATAATAGATCCTGTATAATAATTCAAGCCTCTAGCTAAAGAAATATCAAAAGTAATATCAATAACACTGTCTGGATTTGATATCAATGCTAATCGTTCAAAAACTAATTCAACTTCGTTAACACCTTCTAATCCTTGTTGAGTGTCTTTTAATAAATTTCTTAACTCGGCAACCATCTCCTTTCCTTCCTTTTTTGTTTGCAATTGCCCTATCATCGTTCCTAACTCAACTACTATTTTTTCTTCAATACCTTTCTTTTTTAATTCATTCATTGCTTCAGTTAAACCGATTTTTTCAATCTTATCTAAAGCGATAGTAATATCTATTAATTTATCTTTTGCCCCAACCAATTCCGAAATTCCAGCTAAAACTTTTCTGTTATTAAAGTGGATAGTAAAATTTATTTTTAACTTCTTAAGTACGTTGTCGACTATTTGTATTAATTCAACTTCATTTAGTAGAGAAGAGCTTCCTACTACATCCGCATCGCATTGATAAAACTCACGGTACCTTCCTCTTTGTGGCCGGTCGGCTCTCCAGACAGGTTGTATTTGATAGCGTTTGAAAGGGAAAGTCAACTGACCATGATTCATGGCAACATAACGGGCAAAGGGAATGGTGAGATCATACTTCAATGCTCTTTCAGTAATCCTTTTTACATTTTTTCCTTCCAATACTTTTTCAAAATCTTCTCTTATCTGTTTCTCTTTATCTGCATTTTCAAGACCGTTGTTTAAAATTTTGAAAATTAATTTATCACCTTCCTCGCCATACTTTCCCATCAAAGTCTCAATATTCTCCATGGCAGGTGTTTCCAATGGTTGAAATCCATACAGCTCAAATACATTACGAATAGTATTTAAAATATAATTTCTCTTTCGGACTACATCCGGTCCAAAATCTCTTGTTCCTTGTGGTAATGATGGTTTTGCCATTTAGTAAATCTGATTAATCTAATAAATTGATAATATCTAATATGTCAACACCAACGTCAACAGGTTTATCAGGTAATGGGTTTGCATATTTAGCCACTATAGAATAGCAAGCTTCGTCAATCATTTTATACACTTCATGATAGCCCGGTTCTGATCCATAATAAGGATCTGGTACATCCATATTTTTACCGGGATATATTTCATTCATCAGTAACTCTGTTTTAGATGCATCAAATTTATTTTTTGCAATGCGCTTTATTTCATCCATCACATCACCTGCGAGGGCATAAATTTTATCATACACTTCAAAATCTGTTGCGACGAATCTTCTTGCTCTTTGTTTGCTGATGTCAATGCCATTAAGTTTCGCCACTTTTTGCGATAACGGATGCGGCGGCTCTCCGGTATGATAACTGTTGGTACCGGCACTTTCAATACTCCATTTTAAACCTGCGGTAAAAGATTTATTCTGCAGAATGCCTTCTGCCAAGGGACTGCGGCAGATATTTCCAAGGCAAACCATTAAAATTTTCATAAAGCAAAAGTAACTTAAAAGGCACAAGGAACAAGGCGCAAGAATACAGAAGGATCAAGGTAATGGTGACTCGTTCCTTGTATTCTTGATCCTTATGGATTTCCTTTTTTCCCGCATCTCATTACCAAATACATCACTATGACAAATATTGAAATTTTAAAAGCGAATCTTCTCGACATAGTTTTCGAGAACCGTAATAAAGATTATGGTGCTTATGCGCTTCGCAAAGGATACAATACTCGGATGCTTACAGCACTGGGTGCAGGCCTGTCGTTTATCTTGCTGTTTGTTTTTATCAGTACTACTGGTAAAAGTAAAAGCAGCAGCAAACCTGTTGTTAATACCAATGAAGGCATTGTGATCAAAGCCATTGAAATGCCCAAAGAAAAAATAAAAGAACCGATAAAGCCAAAAGAAATAGCGAAGCAAAAACCGGCTCCTAAACCGGTGCAGAAAACTGCCACTGTAAATTATACTACGCCTCCTAAAATTGAAAAAGATAAAGAAGTGAAAAACGCAATGGTGGCGGTAAAAGAACTGGACAATAAAGAAATTTCCACTAAAACAACCGATGGCAAAGAGGCTGATAATACAGCAGTACTGAATAAGGAACCTGTTATGGAACCGGGTACTGGCACTATCAATAATGCTGACCCTTCACAGTCCAATTTTTTGGCCGAAGAGAAAGATCCCCAGTTTCCCGGCGGACAAGAAGCATTAAAAGAGTTTCTAAACCGTAACCTCCATACACCAGAAGGCCTTGAAGGTGGCGAAAAGAAAGTAGTGAGGATAAAATTTAAAGTGGACAAAGACGGTTCGGTTAACACTTTTGAAATAGTGACCAGTGGGGGCGGCCAATTGGACAATGAGGTAGTAAGGGTATGTAAAAAAATGCCCCGTTGGGTACCTGCCTTGCAGAATGGAATTAATGTGCCTGTCAACTTTGTACTGCCGGTAACATTTATCGGTGTGGAAGAATAAAATTTAATAATTTGCTACCCCTGAAACGATTGAACAATGTTTGAAGAATACGAAAAGAAAAAAAAGAAACAAATTTCATTCATGAAGTCACTGCTGGATTACGGCATGGGTTTTATGATTGTATTGGCCGGGCTATTTTTTTTCTTTCGGGTTAAATTTCGTCTTTCTTTTAATGAGCAGTTTCCTCCTAATAATATTGACAAGATTTTCGGTGTCATTTGTATAGTGTATGGATGCTGGAGAATGTACAGGGGCTATAAAAAAAATTACTTTAGATGAAATTGTACTGGAAGATAAATTACCGCACCCTATTGTTAGTCGTTTTTTTTTCGTCTATTATAGTAACGGCTTGCAAGTCTTCCGAAAATGAGGAAGATAAATTTCCTGATACAATGAACAGGGGCACTATTCATATTAGTGTAGACGAATCTTTTAAGCCGGTTATTGATGAGCAGGTGCAGGTCTATGAATCCAACCATCCGGGTACAAAAATTATAGTTCATTACAAGCCGGAAGCAGAATGTTTAAATGATATGTTGACTGACAGCATTCGTATGATTATTGCCACTCGTTATTTTAATGAAGATGAAATAAGCATAA
>JANORJ010000209.1:0-7120 GCA_031415255.1 Chitinophagaceae bacterium
GGTGGCATATCGCCTGGTTCCAGTTCCACTCTCGCAATAAAATTCTCTGCTTGCATCCTTCCATCTTTCGACCCGATAAAAAAATGATAGGCACCACGGATGACTCCATTATCTTTTGTTTTTTTCCAGTTTCGTTTAAAATGCGGATCAGTGTTACCAATTCCTTCTGTAGCTTTTATAAAAGCAAATCCCAATTGAATGTTTTTCACTTTCATCTTCTTCACCTCATCCCAAGCTATGGTAGATTGGTATTTAGACACATCAATGCCATGGATGGAATAGTTTTCAGGAACGGCAATACCAAATTCCGGGTAGCGAGTAAATTTTGCTTTTCGGTATTGTAGTTTTCGGTTTAAAAGCCACACTCCTGTAAAAAGTGCAATTGTAACTGCCACTGCAAGCACTATTCTTTTACGCTGTTTCTTTTGTCTGGCAGATGGCATGTGGTGGTTCGGTAATAAGTGGAAACTATCAAACAAATATAAATATCTGCCTTAAAGCATTTTGTTAATTCAGCATTTACTTTTATCCTATTTTTTCATTTAGTACTTTAATTGCCCAATACCCTGACTATGCCTAACTTTTTTTGGAAAACCTGGTGGAAATTTAATGGCTGGACTTTTGATGGTGCCTCTCCCTATCATCTTAAAAAAGCAGTACTTATAGTTGGACCGCATACCAGTTGGAAAGACCTTATAGTAGGACTTGCGGCAAAAAGTGTTTTACAACTTCATCACCTACAATTTCTGGGTGAAACTAAATTATTTCAAAAACCGCTGGGCTGGTTTCTTCGTTCTACCAGAAGTACCCGGACTGAACAGCAGAATAATGGAACAGTAAGGCAGGTAGTCGAACAATTTAATAACCGGGAAAATTTTATGCTTGTCATATCACCCGAAGGCAACCGAAAAAGGGTGAACCGTTTAAGAACAGGTTTTTATTTTATTGCGCAGCAGGCTAATGTGCCCATTGTAATGATAGGGTTGGATTTTGCCAATAAGCAGGTTGTCATCAGCGAACCATTTTATACAACCGACGACAAGGAAGAAGATTTTAATACTATTCATTCATTCTTTATGTCGGTAAAAGGTCGGCACCCAGAACATGGCCTTCAGCATTTCAAAGCAACTTCAGGTATAATTTATTCTTTTAAAAAATCACTTTCGCCCCAATAGTTGTATAAAACATATTCTTACCTCTTTCAGAAAGATCTGGCCTGTTAGCTACTGTAATCAGGTTTTGTGGCAACACATATGCGGGATTTATTATTAGTTGAATTTTTCCCTTTGCAAAAACTATAGGCATAGAAAATTCATACGAAAGGATATTAAAATTACTTACCTCTTCTGTTACCTGCTGTTGTGCTCCAGGAAAAAACAAAAAACCACTTTGCTTATAAGAAGTCTTTGTGAATTGCTGTGTTCCCGCATTTATGTATGCCGATGGATCAATTACCAGAACAGATTGTCCGGGTAATTCAAAGCGAAAAATATGATCGAGCCCGGCAGTAGCACCGTAGTCAAGCTGATCGCTGAGTTTTACATCTGCACCTATTGTTACATTTATAATTTTATTGAGTGAAGTATATGTTCCGGCTGCTTGTGCTTTTAGTGCAGACTGAACTAATTGGCTGTTATCTTTATAAATAGGCTTTACTACATAAATATTACTGCTGTATTTTTTTTCTTTACCAAATTTAACACCGGCTGTTGCCACAGATCCCGCATATTCAAATCCGACTACACTGTTCAAAATAAAAACAGGTGCGGCGGTTATATAAAAGTTTTTATTGACCCAAAGTTCTGCTACGGGAAAGAAACCACTGCTTTTTAAACTATCCGTTCTTCCATAATAATTTAAGCCGCTGTTATAATAGACTCCGAGCTTGAACTGTGGTTTATCCTTTTTTGCCGTTGAATCAGTTTGTGCCATTGCAACAAACGAATTCATTAATATCAATATGCAAATACTTGCACAATATCTTTTTTTCATAACTACAGTTGAGTGAAAAATATGCCCCCTCAGTAAATCGAGAGGGCATTTGTTGTACTAAAGTGTAATGGTTATTGCTTTGTTACTGTTGCCTTTGTTGCTGTTTTTATTTCCGTAGCCACATTGGCTTCTGGTTTTACAGAGGCAGCAGTTTGTTTGGTAGCCTGCACATCAGATTTTACGTCTGTTTCTGTTTTCGCTTTTACGGCTTTTGTAGTTTGAATTGTAGCAGATGTTGTGTTTTCTGTAGTTGTCATCACATCAGTTGATGTTGAAGCTGCTTTATCAATTACTTTACTCCCATTGATCTGCACATCTGCACCGGCAGCGGTGTTGGTGTTTAATCCTGCTTGTGTTGAAGTATTTCCGGCCTGTGCATTACCACTCGTTTGCGAAGATGCATTTACACCTGCAGCAGCCTTTACATCGCTACTGTTTTTTACATCGTTCTTTAATTTTGTTGTTGTACTTACTGCTTGTTTGTTGGTGGCATTCACTGTTGTACCGGCTGTGGTTTTTACTTCTGTTGTTTTAACTACAGCTGTGTTTGCAGTACTTTTTGTGGCAGCAGTGGCTGCATTAGTTGTTTGTACGATAGCAGATGTGCTTACTGCTGCTTGTGTCGTTGAGGTTACTCCCAGTCCTAATTGTCCAAAGGCAATAGCAGTAGTAAGTGTTGCAAAAGAAAGGGCAATTGTTTTTTTTGTCGTCTTCATAGCTTTTGTTTTTGATGAATAAATAAAAAATTTATATAGCACAGATTTTATAATTATCAGGTACGATGTGATCCGGAACTACAGATTGGGTAAATAAAAAAACTTCTGTTACTATTGATTATCAGAAATTTATATAGTGGTTAAAAGGCTATAGCAGAATAAAATATTCGTACTACTGCTACAATTTTAAATAGACAAACACTGTACCAAACGGTTTAACGAATGTGGATAATTTTGAAGAAATTTTTTAATGACAATTATATGAATGAGAGCTACCCTTTAATTCTCAGCTTCTCATATTTCATTATTATTAGACTTTTTATTTATATTTAGTGTAACTTAAACACAAAACCGATAATGTTATGCCCCGCCTGCTTATAATTGGTGGTACTGGTGTGTTAGGAAGTGCCGCTGCCAATCATTTTTTGGAAAAAGGATTTCATGTAACTGTCTTTGTACGAAATAAAGACAAGGCAATCAATATTGTGAATAAAGGGGCAACAATATTAACTGGTGATCTAACTGATGCTGCGACAATCACCGGTATTTTCAATGGTATTGATATTGTTATCACCGCTGCACACGGCATGTTGGGTAAAGGAAAAAATAAGTCTGCAAAAGTAGATGAAGCCGGGCATCAGCATTTAATTGATGAAGCTAAAAAAGCTGGTGTAAGGCATTTTATTTATACCTCTGTTATCACAGCTTCGCCGGATCACACTATAGATTTTTTTCGAACCAAATATGTAATTGAACAGTATTTAATAAACAGTGGGTTGAATTATACAATACTCCGGCTGCCTGCTTTTATGGAGTGGCATGTATACAACCTGCTTGGAAAAAATATTGTGAAAAAAGGAAAAACCACCATCCTTGGTTCAGGAAAAAAATTAGCAAATTTTATCGCTGTAAAAGATGTTGTCGCTGCCATTGATACTATTGCATTGAACCAAGACTATTATAACAAAACTATCCCTGTCGGCGGCCCGCAAAATATTAGTCGTAATGAAATAGCAGACCTGTTTGGTAAATCACTAAACATTTCACCAAAAATCGGACATGTACCTGTGGCTGTCTTAAAAGTACTTTCTTTTTTATTCAAGCCTTTTCATCCCGGTGTAGCCCGAATAATGAAATTTAGTGTGCATGCTGAAACAACAGAGGAAACTATAAATACAGAGGACAGTATTGCGCAATTTGGTTTAAAACCAACAACGATAGAAGAGTTTATTCAAACATCAATACAAAAACAGTAGCTACTCCAATATCCGCAGCTTCGCATAGTTAAGCATAATCTTCTTTTCCCCATTGTGCTCAAATTTTACGGTTGCGATTGGATTATGTGAAGCTCCTTCCATAATTAAAGCCCCCAAAAATGAATCTTTTCTCTGATGTGAAAAAATTAATAAAAAGCACTATATTTTCCCTGTAATAAGTTTAAAGGTTAAACCATCCTTTCTTATGTCATTTACAATTGAACAGCTTTATAAGCTTTTTCAAGGCGCCTTGGTATTTCAATGTATTTATATGGCAATTCTTTTTGGTTTTACAAAGAGGAAGGATGCTCTTATTTACAGTATTTATTTACTGTTACAGGCTATCTATTTTTTTTGGAATGCCCCATACACTTTTTTTAATATTAATGATGATATTGTTTTTGACTCCCACATTTACATTTACTTAAATACGCCGCTGGTAATTATTACAAACCTTGCCTATGTCTATTTCCTGAAAACCTTTTTCAGCTCCATTTATAAAAACCTGCAGCTTGATAAATTGGTGCTTTTGATAACGATAATCAGCCCCTGCCTGATGGTGGCTTCAGCAATATCTATTTACCTGCTCCGCTCCAACCAATATATTTTTTATACAGTAAATCTGATAAGCACCCTTTTTAGTATTTACCTGCTAGTGGATATTCGGCGCAGGAAGATTACGAATGTAAGATGGATAGTAATGGGCATAGTATTTAATATTCTTGGCAACATGGCAACCGTAACAATGATTATTCTGGGGCAATACGGTGTCAATACTATGTTCACTGTTGGCTATCCTTTATTATTTATGCGCTGCGGAATTTTGCTTGATATGGGTTTTTATCAAATTGCTATTTTGAAAAAATGGACTATGCAGGAAAAGGAACTGGTCGTTCAGCAATTAAAAACACAAATTGAAGTGGAAAAAGTAAAAAACCAGATAAGCAAAGAACTGCATGATGATATTGGCAGCACCCTAAGTGGTATTAATATGTACAGCCACATGGCAAATCAACAGCAATTGACCGGGCAAGAAAAAGAATCTCAGCATTCAATGCATATAATTCAACTGGCGTCTGATGAAATGATACACCGGTTAAAAGATATAGTATGGATAATGCAGCCCGGACATGACAAACTAGAGGATTTGCTCAATAAAATAAAAGAATTTGCCGAGTTTATTACCGGCGCAAAAACAATAACGCAGCTTACCGATTTTACCAACGTTTCTCCCGGTATTAAAATATCTACAGAAGCCCGCCATCATATTTACACTATTGCAAAAGAGATACTTAACAACGCTGTAAAATATAGCAACGCTCCGGACATCATCATTACAGCAACAACTGGCAACAATCATTTTATCCTTCAGATAAAAGATAATGGAAGAGGATTTGACAGCTCTCAGCCTGCAGATGGAAATGGGCTGAAAAATATCCGCAGCCGGGCTTTAGAAATAGGAGGGAAATTTGAATTACAATCAACACTGGAAAGGGGTACTATTATGACCCTTACGCTAAAAATCACCCAACAGGGTATTGTATAGCAGTATAGAAAACACCAATTTTATACCAATGGATATTAAGGTAGCCATATTTGAAGATGGCAAACTGATCAGGGATGCATTACAAACCATACTCAATGGCACACCGGGCTATGCCTGCACTGGTGCATTTAGTAATGGCGGCAATTGGGAAGCCGACATTCGCCGCAGCCAGCCCCATGTGGTGTTGATGGATATTGAAATGCCCGGGCTTGATGGCATTGAGCTTACCCGGCTTATTACTCAAAAATTTGATACTATAAAAGTGCTGATACAGACTGTGTTTGACGAAAGCGATAAAATTTTTCGGGCACTTTGCGCCGGAGCCAGTGGCTATATCCTGAAAAATGACCCTCCCAATAAATATTTAGAGGCCATTACCGAAGTGCATAATGGAGGCTCGTTTATGAATGCATCTGTAGCTAAAAAAACATTGAGTTTTTTTACTCATAAAAATATCATTCTTGTATCCCCCGAAGGCACTGATTTTCATCTGAGCGAAAGAGAAAAGGAAATACTGAAAGAACTAACCGAAGGTCAACCATTAAAAAGCATTGCTGCTAAACTTTTCATCAGCCTGGAAACAGTAAGGACACATGTAAAACATATTTACAGCAAGCTGCATGTAGCCAACCGTACTGAGGCGGTAATGAAGGCCACACAGCAGGGGTTGAATAAGTAGGTTATCCTGGTTCCGCCACTTACAAATTATCGTTTCAATAACATCGCCTGAGTTAAAGTGGTTTTGCATTCACATCCCAAAAATACCCCAACGGGTGATTGTTTTTCTTTGTTCATATCACCAATTTTAGTCTTTAAACAAATTCTATGCGCCCTATTTATTACCAACTGCTATTAACGCTGATAATTATTGGTTTCTCCTGCTCCGACAGTAAAACAAAGGGGCAACCTCAAACAGAAGAAAAAACTACAGCAACTGTCGCTACGGCGAAAACAGATAAACATGTAAAAGTTCCTAATAGCCATCTATATATTATTCCACCATCAGGGTTTGCGGCAGATGAATTAACCGGTACGTTGGCACAAACAGAAGGCACGGCTCATTATATGCAAATGCAAATACTATCTGGCTATACTCCAAACAGTTTGTTTGCAACTATGAAAGCAGAGGCTGATAAAAATTTTCCCGGAAGCTGGAGGGAAGAAACAATAACTGTTGGTGGACATACAGCAACAATGTACCATTCTAAAAACGCAGGCTATATGCAATTCTATTTTGCCTTTACAGATGGCTATACTGACGAGATGATTATCGCTAATTATGAAGAAAAAGAAGCTGCCACGGGTAAGGCGATGTACGAGGCGATGAAAACAGTGGTGGTCGGAAAATAAGTACAGCATTTTATGAATTCATTTATTTATTCCTTTCTATTGGCACTAACAGCCATTGCCTGTAATAATGGTAATACTGAAAAGGAACAAACCGGCGCAAATACCATTGTGGCAAGTAAAACCGGTACGGCCGGGCTGGCCAATTTTCCCGGTACTTCTGTGTACATACAACTACCGAACGGCTTTGTATGGAATGAAACCGCTATGGGTTTTTATAAAGAAGAAGACGGCAGCGAAATAAAATACGATGAATTTAAAAA
>JANORJ010000210.1:0-6931 GCA_031415255.1 Chitinophagaceae bacterium
TAAGCCGTATGAAACTTATTCAAAAAATAAATACAATTTGGAATACCAATCACTACTATTAACGGTGGTATAAGGGCATTAAGGATAGTTATTTTGTAGCCTATCAGCTCAATAGTGGCAAAACTCCAGATAACACCCAGCATAACTACTGTTAACGAAAGTAACATAGCACTTAATGAACGGAAAAAGATTAACAGTATAAGTGCAGAAAGTAAAATGGATGCCAGGATAAACATCTTCATTTCTTTTACAATCCGCATAGACAGCAGGGTGCGAATATGTGGCAAGCCACTGTGGTAAACAGTAAGATTGTTTGCTACGCCAAACTTATCTGCCATATTATTAATATCGTTTACAATATCCATCCGGCCTTTGGAAGCCATCAGGTCTTTATTGATGCGAACACCCATCAACCATGCTTTGGTAGCAGGGTTGTAAAGAAGATGCTGATAAAAGGGAAGATTTAAAAAAATGGTAGCTGCACTGTCAATTTCTGTTTGAGTTAATGTTCGTTCACCAAAAATAAAATCTGCTCTCAGTTTTTCTGATTCCGGCACCTTTACCAGGTTAATAGCGGTGGGTACACCAATTACATCATCAACTCCATGTATTTTTTTCAGGTTACTTTGTAATGAAGCATAGGAGTTGAATATTTTTTCTGTAAAAAGGCTGTCTGTTTGTATGCCAAGGACCAGCAGGTTTCCATCTTCACCAAATTTTTCTTTGAACTTTTGGTATGCTTTGTATTTTGGATTGTTAACCGGGATGGCTCTGGAAAAATCATAACTAAGTTGCACCTTACTGGCATGGTAAGCCATAAAAGTGGTTAATGCTGCTAGAATAAGCAGCAAGGGCAGGCGATATTTAAGTATAAATTGTCCGAGACGATACCACATAAAGAATTAGAAAGGTTGAATGTAACAAAGAAAGGTAAAAAAAGTCAAGGAATAAGGTTTGTCTCAAGGACTCAAAAAGATGGGTTTAGTCTAGCCAATGGTGAAATGAAATTTAATGCCTGTCACATTTTAGTGAGTACATAAAAATTGTTTCGCCTGTTAGAACATTATACAATAACATACCAGCCTTTGCAATATTTTTGAGCTGTGAAAATATTTTTGCTTATAAAGTTTTTTTCATTGTTGGTATCATCGTCACTTAACTTCCTATCAAATGTCGGTCAACATAAATAATGCCAGACAAACTTCATAAAACAAAAGGCATTGTACTGCGAACAGTGAAATATGGTGAAACGAGCATCATTGTTACCATGTTTACTGAACTGTTTGGTGTGCAATCTTATCTGGTAAATGGAGTAAGAACAACTACCAAAAAAGGAACTGGTAAAGCCAGTTTGTTTCAGCCATCAGCAATGTTGGATTTAGTAGTTTATCACAACGAATTAAAACACCTGAACCGCATTAAAGAATTTAAGTGGGCTGTTATTTACCAGCACATTTTATCTAATGTGCCCAAAAATGCAGTCGTAGTGTTTATGGTGGAATTGCTGACCAAATGTTTGAAACAACCGGAAGGCAATCCTGACCTTTTTCATTTTACCGAGGATGTTTTTATGCAATTAGATAAAAGCAGCGGCGCTATTATGGCAAATCTTCCTTTATTTTTTGCCTTACATCTTCCCTTTCATTTTGGTTTTCGCATCACCGATAATTATAGTGATGCAAATACTTACCTCGATTTGCAGGAAGGAAGTTTTGTTGCTGAACAACCACACCATCCGTATTTTTTAGAAGATAAACAAGCGGCTGTTACTTCTCAATTATTAAAAGTGATGCAGCCGGAAGAATTAGCAGACATTAAACTCCATCATGATTTTCGCCGCAACTTATTGTATGTGTATGAAACATATTATGCGTTGCACATGCCCGATTTTGGAACCATGAAGACGTTGCCAGTGTTGCGGGAGATATTGGGTTAAAGTTTAAATGTTACGAATAGAGGGGAGTGGTCACTATGCATAGTCCACTCTTCATAATTCCCAATTTCTACATTACTTATTTTTTGGGCTAAATCGGCTGAAGTAAAACAATAATCAATATGATATGGTTTGTTTTCATGCCTGTACATGAATAATGTTTTATGTTCTTCTTGTCCTTGTATCTGGTTAAAGAATTTGTGGTAAGCACTATATATTTTTTTGTCTTCAAGAAGCTTGACTACTGCTGAATGATTTACTTTACGTGGAAGATTATCCCAAATTGTATTGCTGTTAAAGTCACCAGCAATTATTATTTTTTTATTTTTTAATAGGTCTGTATAAAAATTGATAGCTTTCCAGACTTGCCCGATATATTGATAGCTTGGATCTTGCGGGTTGTTAGCCCAAACTGCAAACAGTATAAAATCAACTTTCCCACCAGTTACGGAGAGTGGAATTATCATACGAAAATCAGGATTATAACTATCGTGTAATTGGAATTTATAGTTACTATATGAGAATACGCCAAGCCCTTTATTAAGATTTGTCCCATGCCAAAAAACATCAGTTGGTAAAACAGTTCCGGATTTGAATTTTAGTTTGTCTGGATGTTCGCATTCCGGAATGATAACAATATCTGGTTGATGTTTTAAAATATATTCAGCCTTTTTTCTGAAAGCCATATTGCAGTTCCATGTGATAATTTTCAAAATACTTGTTTTGTTAAATAAGTCAAAAAACTAAATCATTCTTTTTACAGGATCAGGTATTGAATTAATTAATACCACCCCCGGCCTCTTCCCTTTCTCAAAACTTCCCAAAATAGCATCCATCTGCAATGCCTTTGCCCCATTACTGGTTGCCCATCGCAACATTGTTTCCATTTCAATATGCGGAGAATGTTGCTGAATAGTTTTCATTTCTTCTAAAATACTTAATTGGTGATTGGAAGCAAGGCTATCGGTTCCTAACACAATATCACAATCATATTTCATCAACAAATCAATATTGGGCAATTGACCAGAGATGTATTGATTTGCATTCGGGCATAAGCACCAATGAAGTTGCCGGCCACCATTTTTTGCAAACAAAATATCTTCTGCTGATGTATGAACATTATGCACCAACATCACAGATTGATTATGCAGAAATTTTGGCAAGAAAGTTTGCAAGCTGCTTTTACCAGATGGTTTAAAAAACGAAACATCAATATTCATGGCAGAATACATTTCAGCAAGTTCTCCTTGCTTATTTATAAACCATTCATTTTCTCCAGCCGTTTCCTGATTATGGATAGTAAATAAATGATTGCCGGGAAAATTAATTATCAACTTCCATAGTTCATCAGCCACAGAATATGGTGCATGAGGCACGATGCCCCCAGCCCCTAAAGTGGGGTATTGGTCGTTTCTGAAAAAAGCTTCCCGATATTTTTCATAAATATCTTTGGCCCGTTGAAATCGTTGTTCAACAATGGCAGGATTAAAACCACTTGCTTCAATAAAGTTGTGATAATGTATCCGGCCTTTCGTTTTTTGAGCCAGAGTTAACGCATTATTACAAATATCTCCAACCGCTACAATTCCATTGCCCAGCATTTCATCTTCTGCTTTTTCTATGGCCAGTAACATTTCTTCTTCTGGAAAGTGTCGTTGCTGCACCACATTGAGTACAAATTTCCCCAAACCGGTACCTTGGGGAATTAAACCTTTCATGTGGCTTAGTTCCAGGTGGCAATGGCAATTAATAAATCCCGGTGAAAGAATACCAGTTAGCTGTTGCACATTTGCTCCGGCTTCCTTTTCAGCTATAATTTCCTGAATTACTCCTTCTTCGTCAGTAATCAATACAGCATCATCTTCTAAAAACCGGTAGCCGTCAAATAGTTTATCTGCCTTGAATTTTAAGTAAGCCATGAATTGATTTCTTTTAACTTTGCCGACCCGATTTGAAGTGCCGGGGAACTGAACTTCAAATTTCGTACTTCGCACTTACTATTTCAATTTATGTTAGACAGATTAGAAGCCATAAAAGCTAGATTTGACCAGTTGGGAGTTGCACTCACCAATCCGGAGATAGTTGCCAAAAATAAAAAGTTTACTGAAACAAGCAAAGAATACCGCAGCCTGGAAAAAATTGTAACAGCTTATACTGAGTATAAAAAAGTATTGGATGATATCGATTTTTATAAGGAGGCTATTACCGGTGACGATGAAGAGATGAGGGAATTGGCAAAAATGGAATCGCCTGCATTGGAAGAGAAGAAAACGCAGATGGAATCTTCCATCCGCCAGTTGCTGATACCAAAAGATCCGCAGGATGAAAAGAATGCTATCCTTGAAATTCGAGCCGGTACAGGTGGCGATGAGGCCAGTTTGTTTGCAGGCAATTTGCTGCGAATGTATATGCGGTATTGCGAAAGACGGGGATGGAAAACAGCGTTGTTGAGTGAGAACGAAGGTGGTGCCGGTGGCTACAAGGAAGTGCAGTTGGAAGTAACTGGAGATGATGTGTATGGTACATTAAAATTTGAAAGTGGTGTGCACCGGGTGCAGCGGGTGCCAGATACCGAAGCCAGTGGCCGGGTGCATACGTCTGCGGCAACAGTGGCCGTAATGCCAGAAGCCGAGGAGGTAGATTTTGAATTGAACCCGGCTGATGTGAAAATGGAAACGGCCCGAAGTGGTGGTGCTGGCGGACAGAATGTAAATAAAGTGGAAACAAAAGTATTGCTAACGCATATTCCAACAGGCACGGTGGTAGTTTGCCAAACAGAACGGTCGCAATTAGGCAACCGGGAAAAAGCAATGGGAATGCTGAGAACAAGACTATTTGAAGAAAAAGTAAGGAAACAGGAGGATGAAATTTCCCGGCATAGAAAAAGTCTGGTAAGTACAGGTGACCGCAGTGCTAAAATAAGAACTTATAATTTTCCGCAGGGTCGTGTTACTGATCATCGCATCGGTCTCACATTATATAATCTTGATGCAGTATTAAACGGCGACATTAACGAATTGATTGATGCATTACAATTTGCTGAAAATTCGGAGAAGTTGACAAAGCAGAATTAATGTTTTATGAACGTTTAACAATACCCAATTTTAGTGTAGTCGAGGGTTACAAAAAATAATTTTAGTGGCTGGTTACAAACAACTATTTTTCCTGTTGTCATTATAAACAATTTTCATTTTAAAAATCAATTATTATGTTAGATCAGCTTTTCAACATTGTAAAACAATTTGGACAGGAGACCGTAGTAAACAATCCTGATGTGCCTAATGAACAAAACAACGAAGTAATGGCAGACGCCACAAGTACTATTGCAAGTGGCTTTAAGAATATACTTGCTGGTGGGGGTTTTCAAAACATTTTGGATCTTTTTAAAGGCGGCGGGTCCACTTCAAATGCAGCTGCAGGTTCTGGTGGCGGCGGTATTGGTGGATTATTAAAAAACCCAATCGTTACTATGATGGTTGGATATTTCATCAGCAAGTTGGTAGGTAAATATAAAATGAGCCCATCTTCAGCCAGCAGTGTAGCCAATAACCTTATCCCCAGTGCACTTAGTGGATTAATTAATCAAACCAACGACCCCAATAATCCGGGAACTACTCTCGACGGGTTAATTGGTTCTTTAACCGGCGGTGGAGGGCAATCAGCATCAAGTGATGGCGGCGGATCGCAATTGCAGAATATTCTCGACAGCTTTACCGGTGGTGGCGGTGGAAACAATGGTTCTGGCCGCGGTGGATTTAACATACAGGATATAATCGGCCAGCTTACCAACAAGGCACAAAATAGTTTTCAGGAAGAAGGGCAAGGCGGCGGTGGCGGCGGCCTGATGGACCTGATAAAAGGTTTTATAAAGTAATCGGAATCAACTTCAAAGGCAGAAGCCGTTTTGCACTTTTCAACCCGTTAACTACCGGTAAGAAAGAAGCAAAACGGTTTTTTTATAGCCAATGTTTTTTTGGCATGAAATTTTGAAGGTATTGTATCTGTTCGTCGTCCAATATGTATTGTAAGTTCTTTGTTACTTGGTTGTCAGCTTTTTTAGATAAACCCTCTCAAAAATTGACATGTGTGCTGTGTAATGAGTTGCTGTATCACATCTTATGGTTACAAGCAGTAAGAAGGAAGTTTTACTAAGGATAAATTAAGTGAAATTACTAAAAAGGCTCTTTTTAGACTTTCATTAACAGCAAACATCATACTACTGGCAGTAAATTTGCGTTATACTAATTAACAACGATTATTTCGAACTCAATATAAAGACATTAAAGATTCTCATAAGCAGTTAGTTTTGGTTGCGACCCCTGTTTCTACAGGGGTCAATTTTTTATATACCTTCTGATGCTGAATAAAACGCCGATAGTACAGCCTATTGCATCTGCAATAATATCCCCTACATCAAACGAACGATTGGCAATACAATACTTCTGAACGAATTCCATTCCAATGCCATAAAATAAAGAGGCTAACCCAATCCATATAAAAGCTGTTCTTATTTTCCTTACCTCTGTATATTTTTTATGCGTGGCCCAGCAGCACAACCAAACCATAATGGCAAACATGCCAATATGCACCCATTTATCAAACCAGATTTTGCCCAGCCAGTTTTCCTTAGGAAAAGCCGAACCGGGCAGGGTAAGTAAGATGGTGGATATAACCAACCAAAGGATTGGGAAAAAAAATGAAGGTTTGATATTGTTTAATGAAAAGTATTTTGACTGCATTTGCCAGACTGATTTATTGAATGTCAGGTACAAAAAAATTGTAATTGCCCGAACATACATTTTTTTCAGATTCGAAATAAAATTGGCAGTTCAAAAATTAAAAAAAACAGCCACTTTAGAATATCGGGGTGTGCCAGGACTATAATGGATTTCAGAAACAGGGTTAAGTTCAAATTGAAGCCTTGGCTTCGTATAAAACCAGATCTCTTTCCATTTACGCTATAGTATGTTTTAATGGGGCAGAGCAATTAAATAATAC
>JANORJ010000211.1:0-10413 GCA_031415255.1 Chitinophagaceae bacterium
GAATGTGAGTGATGATGTACTTCCATATTTTCTGTCTCTTTATGTTGGTTATTAGCCGCTGTGTTATCAGAGGGGGTAATTTGTTCAGGAGGATTTTCTGATTGATTATTTGTCGGATACTCTAAATGCTCTTCGTCTATATTGTCTGCCATTTAGTTTTGGTTGTTAAATTATTAGAGTGTTCAATCGCATGACGCACAACTCATGAATATACGAAACTACCAGCGTAGACTTCCATTGATTATCAATACAGAACTGTATCAGTAATACCATGACTGTGAATGATTAGCTTACTTTTAAAGTCATTACATCTTCTCTTCTATGCTTCATCACAAACCAACCCGTAACAACAATAGAAAGAATAAAGTAAGCTCCAAGAATGTATGTGACCGAAGAAGAATAATCAGAAGCGCCAAACCAATCACCCTGCACATATAAAAAATAAAAACCGAGGCCGCTGCGCAAGGCTTCCCACACAATGGAATATTGGTTTCTATCCATCAGTTCGGTAAGTGCATACACACTTAAAAAGATAAAGCCGCCATACCAGAAGATATAGTTTTTATCCAGTGCATTGATGGTGGCAATATTTCCAAACAGGTAGCTTACAAATAAAAGTATAATGATGTTTTGCACCCATGTCCACACATTTAATGCTGGCGATGTTTTGGTATCGTATTTTTCAAAATGATACACATCTTCAATTTTATACACCGGGTATTTGGCGGCCACATCAGCAGGGCGGTAGCCAGTTGGTTTAAACCATAAAAGAAATTTGTCTTTCCAGTTGTTGGTTCTCCAGGCATCCTGCATCAGCAGCCAGGCATGTTGAAAATTTATTTTTATCGGGTTCCAGGTTCTCACCGGCCGGGTAATGCCATAGACAGGCGCCACAGTTGGCAGTTCTTCCTGGTAAGTGCCAAACCATTTATCCCAAAATATAAATATCTGCCCGTAGTTCTTATCTATGTATTGCGGGTTAATGGCATGGTGCACCCGGTGGTGCGATGGGGTAACAATTATTTTTTCTAAGAAACCCATTTTATTGATATGCTGTGTATGATACCAGAATTGCGCAAACAAATGCAGCGGTGCTACAGTGGCTACTACAATCTCCGGCACACCAAACAAGGCAGCCGGTAATAAAAAGATGGCAAATGTTTTAACAATGGACGAGATGCTTTGCCGTAAGGCACAGGCCAAATTAAATTCTTCGCTGCTATGGTGTACGATATGACCGTTCCAGAAAAAATTAGTGACATGCTGTAAGCGATGCACCCAATAGCCGGCAAAGTCTAATGCAATAAAAGCAATGACATAAGTAAGTAGCTGATTGGGTACTGATGTTACCGCTAAGTTTCGCAGAAAAAAAGGATAAGCCAGTACGATAAAGTAAAGACCGATAACATCTTTGGTTACATTGGTAACGCCGCTGGTCAGGCTGCTTATCATGTCCATATTGCGGACAGTGTCTTTGCCTTTGCGCAAGCCGTACCATTTTTCAAAAAGGACGAGCAGCAAAAAGGCTGGCATGGCAATGAGTAGTATTTTACCGTAGGTTTCCATATTAACAAGTTGCGACAAGATACAAAAAATGAGGGTAACAACGGAGACAGGGGGGCAGGGAGACCCACGGTGTTTTTCCCTGTGTCACTCTGTGTCATTGTGCCTCCGTGGTTTAATAAAATGACAGCCTTATCTTTAATGCCATGAAGCACATTTTTACCTGTATAGATGCTCACACTTGCGGCAATCCAGTTCGCCTGGTAAAAGAAGGCGGGCCGGAATTACAAGGAAAGAACATGAGTGAGAAGCGTCAACATTTCTTAAAAGAATATGATTGGATAAGAACCGGGCTGATGTTTGAACCAAGAGGACATGATATGATGAGTGGAAGTATTCTCTATCCACCGCATGATCCGGCAAATGATGTAGCTGTTTTATTTATTGAAACCAGCGGCTGCCTGCCGATGTGCGGACATGGAACTATCGGAACTATTACCATTGCAATAGAAGAAGGATTGATTAAACCAAAAGTGGATGGTGTGGTAAGGATGGAGACTCCTGCGGGGTTGATAATGATTGAATATAAAACAGTCGGGAGCCGTGAGTCGGGAGTCGGGAATGGGGTGTTTAAAGTAGAGAGTGTACGATTGACAAATGTGGCTTCTTTTCTTGACTCAACTGAATTGATTGCTGATTGTCCTGAGTTGGGCGAACTGATAATTGATGTTTCTTACGGTGGAAATTTTTATGCTATCGTAGATGTACAGAAAAATTTTAAAGGGCTGGAACATTACACGGCTGATAAACTGATAGCCTGGGCAAGGGAACTAAGAAAAAACATTAATACCAAATATGAATTTGTTCATCCGGAAGATGAAACGATAAAAGGTTGCAGCCATATTTTGTGGACAGGTGCTGTGCTTGATAAAACTTCCACAGCAAGAAATGCGGTATTCTATGGTGAGAAAGCAATTGACCGTTCGCCCTGCGGCACGGGTACGTCAGCAAGAATGGCGCAGTGGTATGCAAAAGGGAAGTTGAAAAAGGGAGATGAGTTTGTTCATGAAAGCATTATCGGCAGTAAATTCGTAGGAAGGATTGAGGAAGAATTGACATTGGCTGGAAAACCTGCCATTCGTCCGTCAGTGGAAGGCTGGGAAAAAATTTATGGATACAATACAATTTGGATCGATAAAGAAGACGATCCTTATGCGTATGGATTTCAGGTGATTTAGGGAGTGGGAAATAGGGAATAGAGAGTGGGTAGTCATTTAAATAAAAAGTGTTTTGAAAATATTTAAATTATATATTTCTGTCTTCCTTATACTTAATATTACAGGGTGTAAATCTCATGAGAAATCTCCTGAGGTAAAATCAAGTTTAAAAAATCTTCCCGACAAGTTTTTAGTTGTATTGGGTATTGCACAGGATGCGGGTTATCCTCAGGCGGGTTGTACTAAGGAATGTTGTACAACTTACTGGGAGGGCAAGGAAGAAAAAAAATATATTACCTGTCTTGCATTAGTTGATAGAAAAGCAAATCAATACTGGTTGTTTGAAGCAACACCAGATATTACGAACCAGTTAGAAAACGTTCAGTCTTACCTTTTAACAAAAGACAATTATCCTCCTGCTGGAATTTTTATTACTCATGCACGTATTGGCCATTATAGCGGATTGATGCAGTTGGGAAGAGAAGCAATGGGAGCAAAATCAATTCCTGTTTGGGCAATGCCCCGGCTGGATTCTTTTTTGAAAAACAACGGGCCTTGGAGTCAATTGGTTTCATTGAAAAATATTCAATTGCAATCATTGAAAGCTGATAGTACTGTTTCTTTGAATGCTTCATTAAAAGTTACACCCGTTAAAGTGCCGCACAGGGATGAGTTTTCTGAAACAGTGGGGTTTGTAATTGAAAGCGATAGAAAGAAAATCTTATTTATCCCTGATATAGATAAATGGGAAAAATGGGAAAGAGATATTGTTGCAGCAGTGGGGAAAGTTGACATAGCATTGCTGGACGGCACATTTTATAAAAACGGCGAATTGCCCGGAAGAGATATGAGTGAAGTGCCGCATCCTTTTGTAGAAGAAAGTCTTCAAAAATTTTCATCGCAATCTTCGGTAGAGAAATCAAAAATTGTATTTATTCATTTCAATCATACTAATCCGCTGCTGAAAAAAGCATCAACAGAAAAGAAAAAAGTAAAAGCAGATGGATTTGATGTGGCGGAAGAAGAAATGATAATTGAACTATAAATTTTTTTATTGAATTAAAAGTATGGAAACAACGAATCTAAGTTCTCCGCCAACCGGCGGAGACAGGGGCAAAGTAACCATCATCGGCGGCGGCATTATCGGATTAAGTTCTGCTTTCTATTTGCAGAAGTCTGGTTGGCAAGTAACTGTTCTCGACAAAGGAGATTTTACCGATAACTGCTCGTATGGCAACTGTGGTTATATCTGCCCAAGTCATTTTATTCCATTGGCTACACCGGGTATTGTAAAGCAAGGGTTGAAATGGATGTTGAATTCAAAAAGTCCTTTTTATGTGCAGCCACGGATAGATTGGAATCTCGTCAACTGGGGATTGAAATTTGTGCGCAGTGCTACTAAAGATCATGTGCAAACAGCAGCAGAACCGCTTCGGGATATTGCTATCATCAGCAAAAAAGAATATGAGAAATGGTTAACCATTCCGGGATTTGATTTTGCTTACCAGCAAAAAGGATTGTTAGAAATTTTTCAAACAGAAGCTGGTGGCGAACATGCAAAACATACTGTGGAAAAAGCACATGAGTTAGGATTGACTGATACACAATTATTAAGCAAAGATGAATTGCA
Source organism: Chitinophagaceae bacterium (assembly GCA_031415255.1). Lineage (GTDB taxonomy): Bacteria > Bacteroidota > Bacteroidia > Chitinophagales > Chitinophagaceae > JJ008. Next base: position 4,351 of record JANORJ010000211.1, read on the forward strand.
AGCATTGGAGCCGCAGACAAGAATAAATGGTTTGGGAGCTATCCTGTTTAACTGTGATGCACATTGCTATCCGAATAAACTAATGCAGAATTTGATTACTTATTTAAAAGGGCAGGGAGTAAAATTAATTCCTAATCAGGAAGTGATACAATTTGAAAAGGCAGGTGGACAGGTAAAAAAAATTATTACTGCTTCTGCTGTATATGAACCGGATGAAGTAATTATTGCCACCGGATCATGGGGCCGGCAAACAGCTAAATTACTGGCCGTAAAAATTCCGATGATGCCGGGAAGAGGTTACTCCGTTACATTAGAAGACTCGCCGTACAAAGTAAATTATCCGGCTGTATTGTTGGAAGGTCGTGCCGCTATCACCCCGATGGATGGAAATAAAATTCGCTTTGGTGGTACCATGGAAATTACTTCACACAAAACACCGCCACGAATGAACCGGGTGCAGGGAATTTTGGATGCAGTAAAACGATTTTATCCTGACTTTGACGTGCCGCTGCCAGCCAAAGAAAAAATATGGTATGGTTATCGTCCATGTTCAGCAGATGGGTTGCCTTATATGGGTCGGGTTAAAAAATATACTAACGTAACAATAGCTACCGGGCATTCTATGCTGGGATTGAGTTTGGGAGCAGGTACAGGAAAAATAATTGCTGAAATAGTAAATAACCAACCAACCAGCATGGATGTAAAGCCATTTAATGTCGAAAGGTTTTCTTAAATGGTTTGCCACATATAAGGATAGGGGTATAGAAATACACACATAGATGCTCTTTGTGTAAACTATGTTATCTATGCCTTATGTGGTAAATAAATGTTTAAATGTATTAATTTGATAGACGGATTACAAGTTCAGCCATAGACTTCTTACTTTTACAACCGTTTATGAACTGTACATCTAACCGACTGCCTTACAGACAAACAGGAGCTTTCTCAAAGATTGCACTGGACTATATTGACCAGGCCGCAGCATTAAAACCTTTTTTCTCTCATCCACCCACAATACAAGGCTTGCAAAAAGCCATTGAAGCAAGAAAACAATTTTCTACTAACCGGGAATTGCTGGTGCAAGAACTAAAGAAGCAATATATAGGTGTGGAGATAAGCAATAAAGTTTCGCAGAATATTGAATCTCTATTATCAGAAAATACTTTTACTATCACCACGGCTCACCAAAACAATATTTTTACCGGGCCACTATATTTTATTTACAAAATTGTTCATGCCATTAAGCTGGCCGACCAGTTGAAAGTATTGTTGCCAACACAAAATTTTATTCCTGTTTTCTATATCGGTTCTGAAGATGCTGATTTGGAAGAATTAAATCATATCCATCTCGGTGGGGAAAAATTAGTGTGGGAAACGAAACAAACAGGTGCAGTTGGCAGAATGAAAGTGGATAAAGGATTAGTCAAACTGATAGGATTAATGGAAGGGCAGTTGCTGGTGTTGCCAAACGGCAAGGAGATTATTTCATCCATAAAAGAATATTACACTGAAGGAACAACAATACAGGAAGCTACATTTCAATTTGTAAACTCATTATTTACTGAATATGGTTTGATTGTTTTGCTACCGGATAATGCCGTATTAAAAAAACAAATGACATCAGTATTTGAAGATGATTTACTTAACCAAACAGCTTCGGGCATTGTAGAAAAAACTGCTGAGAAATTACAGACCGCCGGATATAAAGTGCAGGCAAGCCCCAGAGAGATTAATTTATTTTACCTGCTTGATGATAAAAGGGAAAGAATAGTAAAGGAAGGTGCAAGGTACAAGGCGCAAGGAACAAGTCTTGATCTGTCAGAAGATGAATTAAGAAATGAACTACTGGAACATTCTGAACGATTTAGTCCCAATGTTATCCTTCGTGGCTTATACCAGGAAACGATTTTGCCAAACATTGCTTTTATTGGTGGTGGGGGAGAAACGGCTTATTGGCTACAACTGAAAAATTTGTTTGAACATTATAAAGTTCCTTTTCCGGCATTGGTGCTGCGCAATTCTTTTTTATTAGTCGAAAAGAAATGGCAGGAAAAAATTAGCCACCTTGGTTTTACCGTAGAAGATTTCTTTTTATCTGAACAGGAACTATTGAACAGGTTAGTAGCCAAAGAAAGTAAGAATGAAACAAAATTAAATGGTTCACTGACGGAAGTAGAAAAATTATATGAAACATTTAAAAAACAAGCCACGGCTGTTGATAGCACTTTAGAAAAACATGTGGATTCGCTGAAAGCAAAAACTGTTTATCGCTTGCAGGAATTAGAAAAGAAAATGCTACGGGCAGAAAAAAGAAAATTTATTGATCAGCAACGGCAAATTCATGCTATTAAAGAAAATTTATTTCCCGGTAATGGTTTGCAGGAACGTAAGGAAAACCTTTCATATTATTATGCTAAGTGGGGGAAGGATTTTCTCAACATTCTTCATAATAGTTCCTTAAGCCTCGAACAGGAATTTGTTATCCTGCTTGAAAAATAATTCATTTACTTATTATCTCTTCCTCAAACTAACACTCAGCGTAAAGGCATTTTTCTTTAAGGTGGAAACAGCTGCAGCATAATTGGAAGTGGCAGCTCCATCCTTTATATCTGAAAGACCAGCAGAATATTTTAATTCTGGTGAAATAATTATTCCTGATTTCAATAAATTAATATCAACTCCCAATCCGCCATTGCCAATCGCCAATGATTTCTTCACCGGTAATAATTCGGATGATGCACTGTTTTGGCTAACGAGATAACTGAATGAAGGGCCTAGCGAAATGTAAGGAGCTATGTTTTTTGATGAAAGCCGGATAATAAGCGGTAAGGCGACATTAACAGCAGTACCTTTTACCGCAACAGTTTCTATAATGGTTTGCCCACCTGTAGGAGGTCTTTTTTGAAAATCTATATCAGTGTTTTCAAAACTTACAGTGGCAGAAGGCCGTATGCTAATGGTATTACCGAAGTTTACTTGGTATATAAAGCCGAGGTTAAAGGTAGGAGCAGTGTTTGCATCAACACCAATAAAGCCGGTATTGGCATTGCCAGAGTAAGTTGGTTTTGATTGATTAAGCCCGCCGCCCAATGTATAGCCAAAGCTGCTTTTTCTCAATGGTTTTTTAGTTTGATTCTTTTTGTCATCTGGTTTTTTCCCATCATTACTCAATGCCTTTTGTATTAATGCAAGGGTAGTAAGGCCACATAACCACTTAGGTGCAATTTTAGTTGCTTTGTTGGCATAGAAAAGTGCACTGTCTTTCTGGTTGTTTGTCAAATGAAGTTGTGCCAGTTTGTTTTGTATGTATGCACCGTCACGGTCAATAGCAAGTGCGGCATAAGCATTTTGAAATGCAATAGCCATGTCACCGTTTTTTCCACCGCTTCCATAATCGCCACTTGCTTTTAATAAATACATTCTGTTTTTAAGTGAGTTAGCAAAATCATCATCATCTTCCCGTACAATTGCAATCGCTTTTTCTAGGTTGATGGCTGCTTCATAATTCTCCTGCTTTTCTTTTGCACTACCATCATCACCGCAACCAAGATACCTGTCAACTTTGTGCTGCGCCACATTTATATATTCAACTGCTAATGTTGATTTAGCGTCTAATGTATATGGGTTGCCGGGATATTTTTTATTCAATTGCCCAAAATATTCTTCCGCTGATGATTTACCGGTGATGTTATTTGATTTTACTGCCTTGTAAAAAAGATTGTATGTTTCTATCAATACTGTGTCAGCAGTTGCAAACTTTGCAGGCCTTTCAATTGTTCCCGAAAAGGAATTGCCACGGCCACGGGTCTGCTGTTTTTTTGTTTGCAACCATTTTTGTAGGTAAGCGGCATTTACATTACTGATTATTTTTTCAGTGTTTTCATTGCAGCAGAAAAAAGGATCTTGTTTTCGTTTGAAGCGTAGCTGCGCAACAGACGGTACATTTTTATCAACATACTTTTTTATTTCTTCGTAGGTCACTTTGTTATCCGGTGTGCCAATTGAATCAGCAGAACCAGTTAATCCATCTACCAGATAGTAAGTAAAAAGGCCGTGCCCATTACCGATAGAAGCATCTTCTAACGACTCCTGCCCGGCACCGGTAGCCAGCATAATAATTTCACCTACTTTTTTTTCTGAAATGGCTGAGTTAAGAAAATTCTGTCCTTCTGTGCCGCCGGGCAGCTCATTAGACCGGCAGGCATCCATAATAAAAAATACTTCTACGCCTTTGTTTGTTTCGTTTGCAATTTTCTTTTTCAGGTTAAATAATTGAATAGCTCCGCTAACGAGATAATTATTTTTATCACCGCCCGGATTACAATCATAACCCAAAAAGAAAAACTGGTCCTCATCAATGGCATCACCATGCCCGGCGAGATAAATGAAAAGTCTGTCACCTTTCTGCAATTGTTTTGCTTTCAACCATTGAAAGCCCTTGCCCCAAAAATTGGAGTTGGTAGCTTGATCATTTAATATGCAAAAAATATTATCATCTTTCATACTGCCACCACCGGGCGACTTCAGATAATCACGGAACATTTCAGCATCTTTATCAGCATAGGTTAAAGGCCGTACATATTTATATTTAGAAATACCCACCACCATAGCAAAAGTTTGCGGGCCTTTAATAGAAGCATCTCTCGGTTTTAGTGGCGATTGAGCCGAAGTATTAAACCGGGGAAGTAATACGAAAGCCATTGTTACAAGGCATAGCAAATATCTCATAAGAATAGATTGATTTCTTGAAGATAAGAAATAGCCGGTAATTGTACTAGCTTTTACCGGGAAGGAGTTTACTCCCCTTTTAAGGAATAAGAAATAACTGAATACGGTTCAACTGACTGTATCGTTATTTCTTTTCTGCTACAAGTTTAAACAGGCTGCTGCTGCCATCATCATTGTCTGCAGGCAGCACTAAATGAAGGAAATTCTTTGTTTCTTTTGTAATACAAAGGGACTCAATTTTCTGCCCTTTAAACCGTAGGTCAATTGCTTCAAGGTCTATTACCTGATCTGGGTTAATAGCTTTCCATTTTTTCTTTGCAGAAATATTTTCTATTATCCAGAGATAACTTTTACCGATGGTACCATCGTCCATACTATTACGGGTGTCTTCGGTGGACACTGTTAGAATCAGCCTGTCGCTTTGTTTGGAATAAGTAATACCGGAAACACCGTTAAATAATGAACTGTCTGCATTGAAGCCGGTAAGAATAAGCGAGATGGGGGCATTGGCTTGATCGGTCCAAAAATTATCAGCAGTAATCACTAAATAATTTTTTGGATAACCTTTGCTTCCACGATTGGTAAGAATGATGGAGCCGGGTATGGCGCAAACGCCTTCAATATTAATTTCATCCAGACCATTTATTTTTAACCGTTGATAAAAAGTATCTAATCGTATGCTGTCTTTTTGTTTGGTAACAGGGTCTATCAGCCATCCGTTATTGCGGGTTGGTGATGAAGAGCCGGAACCAACTATCAGCAGTTTGTTGTTTTTTGTAATGGTGATGGCTTCAAGGTCTGCTTTCAGTTTTTTAGGAATTCTTTTTTCTGCAAACGAATAAAGGTTAATAGAATCTGTTGGGTTAAGGCTGCTATCAAGTATGAGCAGGTTGTTAGCATCATCACCAATAATATAAAATTGGTTGTTGAAATATTCAATGCCGGATGCAGAAGGGTAGTGGTCAAGTTTTTTTACTTCTTTCAGCATGTCGTTATTGCCGCAGGCGGCGAAAAGGATTGATATAATAAATGGGTAAAGGCGAATCATCATTTCTTCCTGTACAAATTTTAAATAATTTCTCAATCAAACTTATTCTCCCACCCATCTCTTTTCATCTTTTCTACTTTTTCGATTACTTCTGTATTCAGGGAGTTTTTATAGTCAGCCACTTTTGCAGAAATAGTTTCGTCGGCAGTGCCCAGAATTTCAGCAGCAAGAATTCCCGCATTTTTAGAAGCATTCAGTGCAACAGTGCCGACGGGTACACCATTGGGCATTTGTAAAATTGATAGTACTGAATCCCAGCCATCAATTGAATTGGAAGATTTAATAGG
>JANORJ010000212.1:0-8597 GCA_031415255.1 Chitinophagaceae bacterium
TTTTACCCGATTTTTTTTCCCCTTCCAATCATAACAGCAGACAGCTACCTCGTAACCGTTCCGGGCTGTCCATAGTGCTGCCTGATACCACAGCTCTTCGCTACCACCCCAAGCAGAACCATTCATTACAGAAAGAAAGAGAATTGATTTCATAACATGTTGGTTCGGTTGAATATTATTTATGTTGTTTGATATAGCAACACGGCAAGTTTATGCTTGTCACTATAGAATAAATAAATATCCTTATCACAATAATCATCAGTATAGTTTCCTGTGTTAACTTTTGCTATAAATAGCATCGGGTTTCCATCTGGGTCAGCTGGCGTTTCATCGGATTGGGTCCAAGTTGGTTCGCCACCAATTTGTTCAAAGATGTCTCCAGGATTATTTTGCGGATTGGTTAATTCACCTGTTTTAAGAAATCGTTGTTTTGTTTGGGCTAGCGACAATTTAGTTTTTTCAAACCACTTTGTCCAATCTGTTGTAAGATTGAAATAAGCAAAATCTGTTTTGAATGAATACTTGCCGTCAAGTACGTCAAACCCAATCATACAATCTTTACAATATTCATTAAAAGTATTCACCGTATCCTCATTATAGGGGTCTTCATTAAATTGGAGCATGTGCAACTGCCCTGTCCATGCTGCATTGATATGATTTAAGTCAACAGAGAAAACAGGAAATAAATATTGGGAGTGCTCATCCACCTGATCTGCAAATACTTCTGCGGCAGCCGGAAACATTTTTATGTAAGAAGGTATGTTGCTCATAATTGTTTTGATTGATATAGCGTATAAGAAAATATTATCCTGCCCAGCCTTCCCTGTCTAGGCTTCGGTATTGTATTGCTTCGGCTAAATGCTCCGGTTTAATATCTTCACTGGCAGAAAGGTCTGCGATGGTTCTTGCTACTTTTAAAATTCTATCGTAAGCTCTCGCCGACAGATTTAATTTTTCCATTGCTGCTTTCAAAAGATTGGCACCTACCTGGCTGATAACACAAATTTCTTTTAGCATCTTCGTACTTATTTGTGCATTGCAATAAATACCCGAATTGTCTTTATATCGTTCGGTTTGTATTTCTCTTGCAGCAATTACTCTGTCACGAATGCTGGCAGAATTTTCCTGTGGCTTCGTTCCGGATAATTCACTGAAGGCAACTGGCGTTACTTCTACATGCAAATCAATTCTGTCGAGCAGTGGTCCTGAAATTTTATTCAGGTATTTCTGTACTGTTCCCGGCGGGCAAGTACATTCTCTTTCCGGATGATTATAAAAACCACATGGGCAGGGGTTCATAGATGCTATCAACATAAAGGAAGCCGGAAAATCTACAGCCACTTTTGCTCTTGAAATGGTAACTCTTCTTTCTTCCATCGGTTGCCGCATTACTTCCAGTACGGCTCTTTTAAATTCAGGCAATTCATCTAAAAATAAAACACCGTTATGCGCCAATGAAATTTCACCGGGTTGTGGAATGCCACCACCACCCACTAACGCCACATCAGAAATAGTGTGGTGTGGTGAACGAAAGGGACGTTTTGAAACCAATGTAGAGTTCTCTGGTAACTTACCAGCCACCGAATGAATTTTTGTTGTTTCTAATGCTTCCTGCAAGGAGAGTGGCGGAAGAATAGTGGGCAATCTTTTTGCCAGCATCGTTTTGCCAGCACCGGGCGGGCCGATTAAAATCGCATTATGTCCACCAGCTGCCGCTATCTCCAATGCCCTTTTAATATTCTCCTGTCCTTTTACGTCTGTAAAATCAATTTCAAAATCGTATTGCGAATCAAAAAATTCTTCTCTTGTATTTACTACGGTTGGTTCTAATCCGCTTTCTTCGTTTTCAAAAAAATCAATTACTTCTTTAATGTGGGTAACACCATATACTTTCAAGGTGTTTACCATACCGGCTTCTTTAGCATTCATTTTTGGCACTATCAATCCTTTAAAGCCTTCTTTTCTTGCCTGAATGGCAATGGGCAATGAACCTTTTATGGAACGGATTTCACCATCCAATGCTAGCTCTCCCATAATGACGTAGTTGGCAAGAGAATCCCGGTTTTTAATTTGTTCGGAGGCGCCAAGTATGCCAAGTGCAATGGGCAGGTCGAAAGGCGTTCCACTTTTTTTAATATCTGCCGGTGCCAGGTTTACCACCACTTTGGTGCGGGGCATACTAAAGCCGTTTGTTTTAAAAGTGCTTTCTATTCGTTGCAAACTTTCTTTAACGGCATTATCAGGCAGACCTACTATCATAGGGTCTTTACCCGTAGTCATCCAGTTTACTTCAATTGTTATGGTAATAGCTTCTACTCCATACACGGCACTGCCAAATGTTTTTACAAGCATAGTTTGAAGATAGGAGAAAATTATGGTTTGGGTGACTACCTGAAAGTGGTATTGTTTTTTACCATAGACATCAACGATAAAAACTGGATTTCAATAGAAAGACTAAAAAGCAGTTTTTACTTCAGCTCAACTATTGTTCCTTCAAAAAGTAAGGAAATTTTTGGGTCTAAATTAATATGTACTGGTTTTTCTGTGGCAGGCAGCAAAAACGATTGTACTTTGGCAGTAATGTTGACTGGCGTTATTATCCTTTTACCACTTGGAAACCACATTTCAATTTCAAGGGGCATATTGAAAACAGTTTCATTCTGCGTTTGCTGAATATCCAATTTTATTTTTTTCTCTTTGGCTAAATATTTCCAGTTAATTTTTAAGGATGGATTTACGGGGCTGAATAACCACTGCGAAAAAAATTTTTCAAAATTTTTCCCAGAAACTGATTCAAAAACTTTTTGCAAATCTTTTGTTTCTGCATTTTTACCGGCATAGATTGCATAATACTGTCGGATACCTTTTCTGAAAACTGAATCGCCCAATTGCCTGCGTAGCATGTGCAGCACCCAACTACCTTTCTGATAGCTGTTGGCGTTTAGTAATCGCATATAGTCAGCCGTAGAATCAACAACTTGCCGGCGACTGTTTTTTACAAAATCATTTACCGTTTCTCTGTCAATGTTCATTTCAGCATTTAAACTATCAGTACCATATTTTGATTCAATGTAAACATGGGTGAGGTAAGTGGCAAAGCCTTCACTCAGCCATAGGTGAGCAAAACTTTTTTCTGTAGCCATATCACCAAACCACTGATGTACTATTTCATGACTCAACAGTTCTTCCTCTTGCCGTAGACCGTTTATCCTGTTTTCATCATAAAAAATTGCACCGGCATTTTCCATGCCGCCAAATTTTGTCTTGGATTGTACATTGGCTAATTTTTTATACGGGTAAGGGCCGATGTAATTGATGTGGTAAGCAAGAATATCTTTAGCCATAGCATAATCAGTAAACCCTGCTGTTTTATTTTCCGGGTACACCCAGCTGGATACATTGACGCAGTTTACATCACCAGCATTGCTGACAGCAAAATCTGCAACCCCGATTGCCATTACTTTGGTTGGCAGGGCAACATCTTCTTTATAATGAGTTAACTTTTTATTTTCGGGCAAATTGGTTTCTTCTATTTGAATGCCGTTGGATATAACCTGATAGTGTGAAGGAGCGGTAACGATAAATTCTACTGTTGCTTTATCGGCAGGATCGTCCACACAAGGTATCCAGTTGTGTGCCCTGTTGGGCCAGTTGTCGGCAAAGAAAGTACGGCTACCAAATTGATTTTTAGAAATGATAAGGCCGTCAGCGGGGGTGCCTTTGTAGTTAATTATAACTTCTCCTGTATCTCCTTTATTTAATTTCGAAGGAATGATAAGTTTGTCATTCTCTTGTATGAATTTTTCAGTACTGGAGTTATCAATTCTATACCCAACTACGGTTGCAAGCATTCCCTTTCCGTCTTTTTTTACAGCAGTCAAATCAAACTGAATGAAAGACTTTTTTTCCTTTACTACAAATTTTATAATTGATGCGCCATGTATCGAATCGTTATCATCAGTAAGGGCAATATGAAAACGATAATGCAGCACATCAATATTGCTTTGTGCAGAAACTGTAAAAAAAGTATATAAAAGGATGGTTGCGAAGAGTATTTTTTTCATCAATTAGTAAAGTTGAAAGTAATTATTTTAAAAAGCCTGAGGGAAGAAAAAATATGGCAAAATCTTTATCCCTTTTACTCAACTGAGCACTGCAATCAATTGTTTCCAATATCTGTTTTCTTGAATACAATCGAACCATTTTTCGCCATTCTTCAAGGTTGCCTCTTTCAATAACCCTTTCAATTACAATTTTATAGGATTTGCCATAATTGAATGTATCTAAATCGTATTCCCATAGTAGAGAGTTATTGACAATATTTGGTCTTTGGGGGTTCATTTCTGTTTCGAAATTTAGGTAATTTTGGGCGCATTGCAAGAGCAAACCCCGGTTGTTTTAAGAGAAAAAAGACGGTGTTTATAATTTCTCCAGCATTTCCACCACTTTCTCCCGTTTTAATATTACATATCCAATCCTATCGTTACTGATGCCATCTTTTAACTGATAGCTGAATTCTAATTGTTCATCTTTTACATTCGTTTCAAAATAGCGGAAAGAAATAGTGGGATATTTTTTTAGTTCTTCTCCAATCTCATACAAATGGGTGGAGAGAATGAACAACGAATTTTTAATTTTAATCAATCCTTTTATCACCGTCAGCGAACATTTCATCGCATCCTGCACATTGGTGCCTTTAAATAGTTCATCAATCAGCACCAGCCATTTTTTACCGTTGTTTATTTTTTCAATCGTATTTTTTATCCGCTGCACTTCGTTGAAGAAAAAACTTTCGCCTTTGGCAATATTGTCCACTACATTAATGTTGCTGAGCAAACCATCAAACAACGTCAATTTCATTTTTGCCGCAGGCACACCCATGCCGATATGTGCCAGAAAAACGGCTGCCCCAACTGCTTTTATTAATGTGCTTTTGCCAGCCATATTTGCTCCGGTTAAAAAAACAAAATTGTTCTCCGGGTTCATCTGCAAATCATAAGCAACGGGTGTTGGTAATAATACATGGTACAAACCTTTTGCATCTACCAATGATGCTTCCTGCTCCACAAATTCGGGGAAGGTGAGGTTGTATGTTTTTACTGCCACCGCCATAGAGTACCATGCATCGAGACGACTGAAAATATCAATCAGTTCTAAAGTGTCTGTTTTGTAACGGCCTCTCAGGTGATGACCGAAATACAAATTTTGGCGGAATGAAAATGTTGAACCCGGTAATGTTTCAGAAAGCTTTTGCAGCGGAGGCTCTTTCAATATCTTGCTGATGCGGTCAGTGTAAAATTGAATACTGGGTGGTAGCTCTAAATCTTCCAACAACTCTGCAATGTTTTTTATGCCCCGGTAAAAATCTGCAAAATGAGACATGGAATATTTTACCATAGCATAGTCTTCGTTGCGCAGCCACTTGTAAAATATATTGTTGAAAGAACCGGGGCTTTCGCTGATGGGGTCTAGTGCATAATCCATAAACTTATCCATTACCAGCACAGTGCCATTGGTTATGCCGGTAGGCCAGTCCTTTACATGCTCTAGAAAGGTGCGGATAATTTTTTGAGTGCCGATAATTTTTTTTACATCGCTATGCGGTTCAGTAAAAAATTTGCGTAGCCATTCCTTACCACCCGTTGTTCGGGTAAAATTCAGTTTATGAAAAATAGAAAACTCTTCCTCATGGTGGAAGATAGAAATGTCGCTGAATGATATTTTGTCAATCTCCATATTGGGGAATAGTGAACAGTGAGTGGTGAATTGGAAGGCAGTTTATTCACCATTCACTATTTGCCTTTTATCTGTCAAAAACTAATCGTTGCCCTTTTTGAGATTCATCCCACACACCATTTCCATACACTAAATGTCCATTTACAAACGTATGAGTAATAGATGCAGGAAACTCAAAATTCTCTAAAGGACTCCAGCCGCATTTAAATAAAATATTCTCTTTAGTAACAGTGGAAGCCTGATTCAGGTCCACTATCACCAGGTCGGCAGAATAACCTTCCCGGATATAACCCCGGTCTTTTATCTGAAAACAATCTGCTACGGCATGGCTCATTTTCTCTGCTATTTTCTCTAAACTGATTCTGCCTTGTTTGTAATAATGCAGCATTAGTAATAAAGGATGTTGCACCAATGGCAAACCGGCATGGGCTTTCTCGTAAGGCTCATTCTTTTCTGCTATGGTATGCGGAGCATGGTCAGTTGCAATCACATCTAATCGGTCATCCAGAAGGGCTTTCCATAATGCTTCTTTGTTGTGCGGAGCTTTTATAGCAGGGTTGCATTTTATTTTATTCCCCAGCGTTTCATAATCATCGCTGGTAAAATGTAAATGATGAACACATACTTCTGCCGTAATACGTTTTTGTTTTAGCGGAAACATATTGGTAAACAACTGCAATTCTTTTTCGGTGCTGATGTGCAGTATGTGCAGTCTTGTATTATATTTTTTGGCAATCTGGATGGCATACAGCGACGATTCGTAACAAGCTTCATCATTCCTGATGATGGGATGGTCGGCGGCCGTTAAAACTTTACCGGTTGCTTTTATTCGTTCCAAATTTTGCCTAATAATTTTTTCGTCTTCACAATGGGTAGCAATCAATACTTCACTTTCCCGGAATATTTTATCTAAAGTATTGGGATTATCCACCAGCATATTGCCGGTACTGCTGCCCATAAATATTTTTATACCACAAATAGCTGTTCTTTTATCGTTTGTTTTCAATACTTCATCGGCATTATCATTGCCCGTACCCATGAAAAAAGAGTAATTAGCTAATGAATTTTTCGCAGCAATATTGTATTTATCTTCCAGCAACTCTTGTGTTAACGCATTGGGAATAGTGTTGGGCATTTCCATAAAGCTGGTAACACCACCTGCCACCGCTGCTTTTGCTTCGGTATAAATAGTTGCCTTATGTGTTAGCCCCGGCTCCCGAAAATGCACCTGGTCATCAATGCAGCCGGGAAAAAGAAACTTGCCTTCGCCATTAATTTCAACGTAATCCGTGTTAATCTGTGTAATCTGTGGCTGAACCTTCTCAATCATACCATCCGATATCAACACATCTGCCGTTGTAATGCGGCCTTCGTTAACAACCTGTATATTCTTAATCAGATATTTTTTCATATTTTGTCGTCTGAATCTAATCCCATGACACATGCAATTTAAAAAATCCATTGTAAGACTGCTCCTAATTCTTTTTCCCCTTGCTGGTGCTGCCCAAACCACCTACATACCCATGGGTGATAAGGCTAATATTTTAATTGAAAGGCTGGAGATAAAAGCGAAAACAGATTCGGCGCTGAATTTTTCTAAAACAAGACCCTACAGCCGGCAAAATATCCTTACTAATCTCAATCAGTGGGGGCAAGCTGGCATTAATAAGCTGAAGGTGTCGAAAATAGATGAGTACAACCTGAACAGCCTGTTGATGAATAACCTGGAGTTTGTGGCAGACAAAGGCAAATTCAAAAGTAAAAAGCCAATTGGCAAACGTTTTTATCAAACCCCGGCCAATCTTTACGAAGTACATATCAAAGATTTTGACCTCATCATTAACCCGGTAATACAGGTTACCATATCTAAAGAAAAGGACAACGACCAAACCTTGTACCTGAATACAAGGGGGCTTACCCTGCGGGGAAGAATTGCCAACAAAATTGGATTTTACACCCACCTCACCGATAACCAGGAAAAAGACCCGCTGTATGTACGGGATTGGACAACGAGGCGCAAAGCCGTACCCGGTGTTGGTTTTTACAAAGATTTTAAAGGAACCGGCTACGATTATTTTGATGCACGGGGTTATTTTACTTTTAATGTTACCAAATACATAGATGTTACATTTGGTTACGATAGAAATTTTATTGGCAACGGCCACCGCAGTATGTTTTTGGGTGATGCGGGCACCAGCAATCTTTTTCTGAAGCTGAACACCCGTATCTGGAAGTTCAATTATCAGAATCTGTTTATGGAACTGCATAATGCAGAAAATGTAAGTGGCGACCGCCTGATTGGAAAAAAATATGCGGCCATGCACCATTTAGATATTGGTATTACCAAGTGGCTGAATGTAGGTTTGTTTGAAGGTGTTGTCTTTGGCCGCAAAGACAGGTTTGACCTTGGCTACCTAAACCCAATTATCTTTTACCGGTCAATTGAACAACAGAACGGAAGTTTTGATAACTCCGTAATTGGTATAGATGCAAAGGCCAACCTTGACCATAAAATTCAGATCTACGGTCAGCTTTCGCTGGATGAATTTTTATTATCAGAAATAAAAAAGAACCGGGGCTGGTGGGCTAATAAGTGGGGCATACAGATTGGTGCCAAATACATAGATGCCTTTGGTATTAAAAATCTTGACCTTCAACTGGAGCATATCAGGGTTCGTCCGTTTGCTTATTCGCATCGTGACTCTATCGCCAATTACACACACTACAATCAACCAATGGCGCATCCGCTGGGTGGCAACTTTCAGGAGTTTATCGGCATAGCCCGTTATCAGCCTGCCACAAAATGGCTGGCTGTGGCTAAACTTATTTATTACCAGCAGGGCAGGGATAGCAGCAGCAGG
>JANORJ010000213.1:0-6359 GCA_031415255.1 Chitinophagaceae bacterium
GTTGGTTTCTCCCTCTTGCAAACTTTACCTTCAACCGGAATGGGATAAAGCAGCAGACGTAACCCCAATGATAATAGAATATATTAAAGCAAATCCAAAATGGGGACTTTCGTTGCAAATCCATAAGTATATCAATGTTCCTTAAGTCCTGAACTTGCCGAAGGGCCAACCCTTTAACATTTTCTTCTTCTCTACGGAATAAAATTCAGGTAGCTTCGTTATAGAAAAGTAATCGCTTATCAATGAAAAAACTATTGGCATTCGTTGCCTCTTTTTTTATACTTCACTTTTGCTTTGCACAGTATGACCCGGCAAAAATAAATAAGAAAGCCACCCAGTTATACAATCAGGCTATGGAAAGGGTTGATGATGGAAACCTTGCCAGTGCAGCGGGACTTTTACTACAGGCTATTGAAGCTGATAAAAATTATGTAGAGGCATACCTCGCAGTGGCGGGCATTTATGCAAAATTAAAAAGCTATAAAAGCAGTGTTGCCAATTATGAAAAAGCAATTTCTATAGACTCAAACTATACATTAGACTATAAATTAATTTACTCTATTCAACTGGCGGGGTTGGGAGAATTTGAAAAAGCATTTAGTGCAGTAAATGAAATGCTGACAAAAAAACCACCAAAAAACGAAAAAAGTTTAGCAGCAGCACAAAAACGTAAACAGTCATATGAGTTTGCCATTGCGTATGCAAAAAACAATGCTATAAAAAATTATGTATTCGCACCGCTGAATGTGGGTGCCAATATCAACACAACAGAATCCGAATATTTTCCTGCGTTGACAATTGATGGAAAAGAATTTCTTTTTACAAGACGAATAAACGGAACCAACGAAGATTTTTATTTCAGCAAATCAAATGCAGGACAATGGCAACTCGCCAAGCCGATAGAAGGCAACATCAATACCCCGATGAGTGAAGCAGGTCAAAATATTTCTTCCGATGGTTTGTGGCTGGCTTTTACTGCTAATAACAGAACCGACAGTTATGGTAATTACGATTTATACATTTCTCAATCAACACAACAAGGATGGGGTGATGCCATTAATCTTGGCGGTCGTGTAAATTCTGACCAATGGGATGCACAGCCTTGCTTTTCTCCAGATAAAAAGGATTTATATTTTGCCAGTCGCCGGTTAGGTGGTTTGGGTGGCAAGGATATTTATGTATCCCATCTACTAACAAACGGAAGATGGAGCGAACCGGAAAATATGGGAGCTGACATAAATACTTCTGGTGATGATGAATGCCCTTTTATTCATGTAGATAATCAGACATTATATTTTGTATCAAACGGTTTACCTGGCTATGGTGGCAATGATTTATTTGTTAGCAGAAAAAGCTTTGACGGCAAATGGGGGAAACCCAAAAACCTGGGTTTCCCTATCAACACTATTGATGATGAGGGAACATTATTTATTGCCGCCGATGGCAAAACAGCTTACTATGCCAGCGACAGAAGCGATTCAAAAGGTGGCCATGATATTTATAGTTTTGAATTGCGCCAAGATATTCGTTCCAATAAAACATTGTGGGTAAAAGGACAAGTGTTGGATAAAAAAACAACAAAAGGCATCGTCTCGTCAGTTGAATTAATTGACCTTGCCACCAAACAAACTATTACCAAGGTACAGACAGATGAAAAAGGAAATTATTTTATTACCCTGCCCGTTGGGAAAGATTATGCTTTTAATGTAAACCGCAAGGGCTATCTTTTTTATTCCGATAATTTCTTAATGATGAACAAATCACCGGATTCTGTTTATCAAAAAGACATCACCCTCCTCCCAATTGAAACCAATGCAAGTGTGGTTTTAAAAAATATCTTTTTTGATGTAGGTAAGTTTGAGTTAAAGGCTGCATCCCAAGTGGAACTGGAAAAACTAGTGCAACTGCTTACTGAAAATCCAACATTGAAAATAGAAATAAGCGGCTACACCGATAATGTGGGTAAACCGGCAGACAATCTTTTACTGTCCAATAACAGGGCAAAGTCAGTAGTTACCTACCTGACAGGTAAATCCATTCCGGCAACACGGTTAACCGCTAAAGGCTATGGCGAAACGAAACCAATGGCCGATAATAAAACCGAAGAAGGAAGGGCATTGAGCCGAAGGACAGAAATGAAAGTCGTTAGTCAATAATTCTGCTTCGCTTATATTTGAACTTAACGACACGACAGTATGGATTCAGAATTGCTTTATCAACTTGCATTAACCCTTATACCCAACATTGGCCCGGTACAGGCAAAAATTTTGCTTCAGCATTGCAATGCAGAAGAAATTTTTCATGCAAAAAAAACATTTTTAGAAAAGATTGAGGGCATTGGTCCTATACGGGCAACTTCGATTGCTGCTTTTAAGAACTTCAGCCAGGCAGAAGAAGAAATAAAATTTATAGAAAAGTATAAAATCAAACCACTTTTTTTAACTGATGCAGCTTACCCGAAACGGCTATTGAATTGTTACGATTCTCCCACTCTGCTGTTTTACAAAGGTGAGGCTGATTTGAATGCTGCAAAGATTGTTGCTATCGTCGGCACAAGAAGCCACACTGATTATGCTAAACTGGTTACAGAGAAATTAGTAAAAGAATTAACGGAGCAAAATGTATCGGTGGTAAGCGGCCTTGCATTCGGCGTAGATGCTATTGCACATAAAGCATCGGTAAAAAATGGGTTATCAACTATTGGTGTATTGGCGCATGGGCTTGACCAAATATATCCTCCTGAAAATGCTGGCCTCGCCAAAGACATGATAAAACATAACGGTGGATTGCTGACAGAATTTAGAAGTAAATCAAAACCAGACAAACATAATTTTCCAACCCGCAACAGAATAGTAGCCGGCATGAGTGATGCTACCATTGTTATTGAAACCGGATTGAAAGGTGGTAGTATGATTACCGCAGAATTAGCTAACAGTTATAATAAAGATGTGTTTGCCATACCCGGAAAAGTAACCGATATAAAAAGCAGCGGATGTAATTATCTTATTAAAAATAATAAAGCCATGCTGCTAACAGATGCAGCAGAGTTGATACAGGTGATGCAGTGGGAAGACAAGTCTCAGCGTAAAAAAGAAAAAAGGAGTCAACGAGAATTGTTTATAGAGATGACGGCTGATGAAAAGATTGTTGTTAATATTTTAAAGGAAAAAGAAACACTGCATATAGATGAAATAAATGGCAAGAGTGGACTAAGCAGCAGTGCCGTTGCCGGAGCCATGCTGAATTTAGAGTTGCAGGGAGTTATTTTATCTAAACCAGGCAAAATGTATGGCCTTAGCTGAGTTTTTTATACCCTCTGCGAACTCAGCGATCTCTGCGTGAAAGCCTTTTTGTATTCCTCAAAAAAAATCATTTTTCTCATTTCCCGCAGGAGTATATCTTTGCACATGGCAACAAGAATTTTCCCCTCCAAGCAAGTATCCAACAAATTTTTCGGTGAAGGTCTAACCTTCGATGATGTGCTGCTAATGCCCGGCTACAGTCAGGTATTGCCCCGAGACGTATCAATTAAAAGTCAACTCACCAAAGACATCACCCTCAACGTTCCCCTGCTATCCGCAGCGATGGACACAGTAACAGAGGCCTCTCTCGCCACTGCCCTTGCTAGAGAAGGTGGTCTCGGCATTCTGCACAAAAACATGACCATTGAAAAACAGGCGGAACAAGTTCGCAAAGTAAAAAGAAGTGAAAGCGGATTGATAATAGACCCGGTTACTTTATTAGCCGATGCCACCATCGGTGATGCATTAAAACTGATGCGGGAAAATAAAATCGGCGGTATTCCTATTATTGATAAAAATGGAAAATTAGTCGGCATCCTTACCAACCGTGACCTCCGGTTTGAAGACAATCCAAAACGGAAAGTAAGTGATGTGATGACCAAAGAAAATCTCTACACAGCACCCGAAGGAACAGACTTAAAAAAAGCAGAACAACTTTTCAAAAAAACGAAAGTTGAAAAACTGCCGATAATAAACAAACAGGGAAAACTAACCGGCTTGTTCACCTACAGTGATATATTAAAATTAAAAAGCCATCCCAATGCGGTGAAGGACCAGTTCGGTCGTTTATTGGTTGGTGCAGGTGTCGGCATCACTAAAGATTTATTAGATAGAGTGGCGGCTTTACAAGTTGTAGGTGCAGATGTTATTGCTCTTGACAGTGCACATGGACACAGCAAAGGTGTAATTGCCGCATTGAAAGATGTAAAAAAGAATTTCAAAAATATAAATGTTATTGCCGGTAATGTAGGAACAGCTGCCGGTGCTAAAGCATTGGCCGATGCAGGTGCTGATGCTATCAAAGTTGGTATCGGCCCTGGTTCTATTTGTACTACCAGGATTGTTGCCGGTGCCGGTGTACCACAACTCACCGCCATCATGGAAGCAGCGTCTGCATTAAAAGGAAAAAATATTCCGGTCATTGCTGATGGTGGCATCCGATACACTGGTGATATGGTGAAAGCATTGGCCGCAGGTGCTAACTGTGTAATGATGGGAAGCATTTTTGCCGGTACGGAAGAAAGCCCCGGCGAAACAATTATTTACGAAGGAAGAAAATTTAAAGAGTATCGTGGCATGGGTTCACTCGGTGCAATGGCCACCGGCAGCAGTGATCGTTACTTTCAAGATGTGGAGGATGACGTAAAGAAATTTGTACCCGAAGGCATTGAAGGCCGTGTTGCCTATAAAGGAACCTTGAAAGAAATTGTATATCAATACTCAGGTGGCTTAAGAGCCGGCATGGGTTATTGCGGAGCCGCTTCTATTGAAGATTTACAAAAAGCCATGTTTGTAAAAATCACTAACTCGGGTATGAAAGAAAGTCATGCACATGATATTGAGATAACGAAGGAGGCGCCGAATTATAGCAGGAGATAAGACCCCCTGTCCCCCTAAAGGGGAGACTTAGATCAATGAGTCATTACAAAATGCTGTATTTCTTAATCGTAACTAGTCTTGCAGTGAATGAATTTCTGAATCCCCCTTTAGGGATTAGGAGAATTTACTCCTTCAGAAATAGTACAGGGGTTTAACCAGCTCCATTACTACTATCATCGTCCCTTGCGTCGCACTCTTCATCGTCCGGCAATTCTACTGAGCATTTTGCAAAAAACTTTACAAATGGATAGAGCCATTCAGTTTGAATGACTCTATCAAGCTCGAAGCTAATAACTCACAACTTCTCTCCTATTCCTCCGTCACTTCAAAAACAATCACTTGCTTATGATAAGCTTTTACAGTAAATCCTGCTGCCATGGCAGGCTGCCATTTTGGTGCTTTCCTTAATACTCGTACTGCTTCCTCTTCCACACCATAACCATGATTGGTTAATGCTTTTATATCACTTACGTTTCCCTCCTTGTCCACTACAAACTGAACAACTACACTGTACCTCCCCGGCTCCGCACCGTTATCAACTGGTGTATTAGCATTTAAATTTTTTTGCAAAAATTTTATCCAGTTGCCTTCGAATTTAGCAGGCACGTCAACAGTTGTTTTTATTTCTTCTGGTTCTTTTTCTTCTTTAGGTTGTATTATTCCTTTACCATCACCAGCGGGTCCTTGTGGTGGGTCAGCTATATCAACATCAGGTTTACCTTGTCTTGTTACCACATCAATCCCTGCACTATCAAGGTCATCTTGCGAAGGTGGCGGTTCTGTAAATTCATTATCAGGTACAATTTCGGGAGGTGTAAATTTTTCTGTTTGTACTTGTTCATCTGGTTTTGTTTCGGGTTCAGGTATTTCTTCCGGTGGTTTTAGCTCTTCCACTTCGGTTAAAACAATACCCGTAGGCGCATTGTTGCTAATTACATTTTTCTTGAAAGAATTGGCCAACGTAGTTCCCGTTAATATTAAGGCTACAATGGCAATGGTAGCAGACAAAGCTACTTTGGTTCTTTGTGAATCATTTTTTCGAAGTTCATAAGCACCGTACTCTTTGTTACGGCCGTCAAAGATGACGTCAATCAGCGTTGCTGATAAAATTTTGTTGGGTTCCATGGTTTATACTTTTGTTAATCAGATGGTAAATAAAAACGATTCCATAAAAATTTAATTATATGGAAATTTATATTGTTGGCATCGCCGCTAACAAATTCTACTGTGTGCTACGTAGTTCTGGTCACATAACAATATTGAATTAATAGTAAAGTTTTGTTTAAGGATGATAGATTTTGTTTAAGTCAACAGCGAAGTAGTATTTTTACAAAAATCAATTTGCTTGAAACGTTTTATCAATTTATACATCGCTATCGGTGGAGGATTATTGCTCTGGGCCGCATGGCCGGTATCATCGCTTACTTTTCTCATTTTCGTAGCTTGGGTGCCGCTGCT
>JANORJ010000214.1:0-6324 GCA_031415255.1 Chitinophagaceae bacterium
GTATTAGCATCCGGCGGAAGATAAATGCGAACAACATCTGCTTTTTTATTGGCAACAAGATCAAGAAATCCGGGATCCTGGTGACTATCTCCATTATGATCCTGCCGCCATACATGTGATGTAAGCAGGTAATTTAAAGAAGCAATAGGACTACGCCACGGTATTCTACCGGATACTTTTAACCATTTTGCATGTTGATTAAACATGGAATCTACAATATGAATAAATGCTTCATAACAGGAAAATAATCCATGCCTTCCCGTCAGTAAATAACCTTCCAGCCACCCCTGGCATAAATGCTCACTCAGCACTTCCATAACCCGGCCATCTGATGAAATGTGTTCATCACTTTCTAAAATTTCGGCAGTAGAAGTGCGTTCAGTTATATCGAATAATTTAGATAGGCGGTTAGAACTTGTTTCGTCAGGCCCGAAAATTCTAAAATTTCTGTTCTCCCAGTTAAGTTTCATCACCTCTCGTAAAAAAGTTCCCATTACTACTGTTGCTTCCGCTATTATAGTTCCCGGCTTTGTTACTTCAATGGATTGTTCTTTAAAGTCAGGCATTTTTAAATCATGTAAAAGAAGCCCTCCATTTGCATGTAGATTAGCCCCCATTCGTTTTATGCCTTTTGGTACAAGTTCTGCCAATTCAGCAACGAGTTTCCCGGTTTCATCAAAGAGTTCTTCAGGTTTATAACTTTTCATCCAATCTTCCAGCAGTTGCACATGGTCTGGTTTTTCTGCCAATGCTGATAGCGGCACCTGGTGAGAACGCCATGTACCTTCTATTTTTAAACCATCCACTTCTTTAGGTCCTGTCCACCCTTTTGGTGTATCCAAAATTATCATCGGCCATTTTGGCCGTATTGTAAATCCATTCGTCCGGGCTTCGTTTTGAATATGTTTAATTTCATAAACGATAGTATCCAGCGTTGTTGCCAACAATTCATGAACTTCTTCCGGATTCTCTCCTTCAATAAAATATGGCTTGTAGCCATACCCTTTAAAAAGTTGTTCCAATTCTTCTTTAGGAATTCGGGCAAGTATAGTCGGATTGGCGATTTTATATCCATTTAAATGTACGATGGGAAGAACAGCTCCATCATGCACAGGGTTTAAAAATTTATTGGAATGCCAGCTGGTAGCAAGGGCTCCTGTTTCTGCTTCACCATCACCTATTACACAGGCAACCAACAGATCAGGGTTATCAAACACAGCACCATAAGCATGTACTAATGAATAACCCAATTCGCCGCCTTCGTTTATTGAGCCAGGCGTTTCTGGTGCAACATGGCTGGGTATGCCTCCGGGAAATGAAAACTGTTTGAATAATTTTTTTATCCCTTCCTCATCCTGTGTAATATTGGGATATACTTCGCTGTAAGTTCCTTCTAAATAAGTGTTGGCTACCAATCCCGGCCCGCCATGCCCCGGACCAGTAACATAAATCATATTGAGATCAAATTTTTTTATGATGCGGTTAAGGTGAACATAAATAAAGTTGAGGCCGGGTGTAGTGCCCCAATGTCCCAGTAGCCGGGGTTTTATATGTTCAAGTGTTAATGGTTGTTTTAGCAGTGGATTATCATACAGATATATTTGGCCCACAGATAAATAATTAGCTGCCCGCCAGTAAGCATTCATATTTTGAAGTAATTCAGCAGATAAGGTTTTAATTGCTGTATTGATAATTTCTGATTCCATACTAATTAATTTTTGATTGAGTATTTTAAAACTTGACAAACTAATCTTGCTATCATTAATTCCTCGTTGGTCTTGATGACACGAACACATACTTTGCTTGTATCCTTAGAAATAATTGTTTCATTTCGTAAATTTTTAGTCTCATCTATTTCAATTCCCAGAAATTGAAGACCGCTGCATATCCAGTTACGAACTTCCGGCGCATTTTCCCCTATGCCGCCTGAAAATACCAATGTATCTAAACCTCCGAGCACAGCAGCATACGAGCCGATCCATTTTTTAGTTTGATAACAAAACATTTCAATGGCTTCGGCAGCACGGTTGTCAGTATCTTTATTTTTAACTAATTCTCTCATATCGGAGCTTGTTTCAGATATACCGAGTAAGCCTGATTCATGATTGATAAGATGATTAAATTGTTCAGGGGTAAGCTTTTCAATCTGCATTAAATACCATGCCACACCAGGGTCAAGATCACCCGTTCTTGTACCCATTGGCAAGCCTGATGTTGGTGTAAAACCCATGCTTGTATCAATGCTTCTGCCATCTTTTACTGCTGCAATACTTGCACCATTACCGAGGTGTGCTACTATTATTTTATCCTGTATAGTTTCATTCCCTGCTATGCGTTTAAGTTCCTCCATAAGCCACGCATAAGAAAGCCCATGGAAACCGTATCGTTGGATTCCATTTTCGTAAAACCGGCGTGGAATGGGTAACAACTTTGCAACAGTTGGCATTGATGAATGAAATGAAGTATCGAAACAAGCTATTTGTGGTAACAAAGGGTATCGTTTCTGAAAGATTTCAATCAGGTTAATTTCTCCGGGTAAATGCTCAGGATCATAAGCACTGATTTCTTTCAATTCATCCAATAATTCTGATGTGATTATTTCAGGCTCCGCATGTTTCATTCCGTGAACTATTCTGTGTCCTATAGCTTTTACTGAAGCAAACAAGTCCTGCTTATCAAGCCAGTCAATCAATAGATTTCCTGCATTAGTATGATTGGCTGCTTTAATATCGAAGCTATTTTCATCATGGGTGTCAGCATTTATGAAACTGAGTTTTGTATTTTTTGTACTAATATTTTCCATCTTACCATAAAACAATAGCTTGAGATATCCGTCAATTTCATATAAAGCAAACTTAATGCTGGATGAACCGCCATTGATGGTAAGTACACAATTCTTATTTGACTTTACAATTGCCACAATCAGGTATTTTTAATCATACTTTTTAAGAAGTATAAGCTCAAAAAATAAATCAGTAAAGGCAGTATCATAAATTGTAACACGGGAGCTATACCAACATTAACAAAAGGAATGATGGGCATCGAATCATCGTATTCCCAACTTCCTAATGATAAATGCCGCCTTTCAGATAAAACAGCGCCTGCTCCACCAAATAAAACCACAATGGCCATGCGGTGTAATTTCAAACGCTGTAACCAAAAAGGATTTTTAAAAATTAATGCAAGGCCAAAGTAGAGCAGCAGCACCATCAAAATATCTGCAAGGGAGGCTAAGGCACAAAATGCAATGTGTTTAATATCGTAAGCAGGATTTTTATACAATGGAATTTGAATTAATTCCCATGCAAAATTCAGGAGGAAAGCAAGAATAATCATAATGAAAACAAATTTGTTAAAAGCTTTCCTGTCCGTTGTTTTTTTTAACAGATAAAAATATAATACGCTAACCAATATCAAAACGATAGCGGGAATCAAAAAAATTATCGGCTTTATGTCGTTCAATTGCTTAGTTGTTACGGGCTTTTTTAGCCTCACCGCTATGAGCTGGGGCAAAATTTATTATTTGATTTTTGCCAACCATTCCTGGAATTGTTTTATTTCCATATTCTGATCCTTGATTATTTTTTGTGCCATCTTTTTGAGATCGAAGTTTTTCCCATGAGAAATTTCATTTTCAGCCATCATTACAGCGCTTTCATGATGAGGTATCATCATCGTTACAAAATCCTTATCTGGATCACCTGACTTTTGTATCCCCTTCATTTTATCCATCATGGTATCCATTGCCTGCATTAATTCATCATGTTCACCATTTCCCTGACTTTTATCTGCATGTTCATCCTTTTTTCCTGAGGTTTTATGATTTGCTATCATGTTCCTTAAATCTTCCATTTCTTTCTTTTGAGAAGTGATGATATTTTGAGCCAATGACTTTATTTTTTCGTCTTTCCCTTTAGGCAAATACATTTCTGCCATTTCAACGGCGCTTTGGTGATGTTGTATCATCATAGTAGCAAAGTCAAGATCAAAATCTCCTGTCATCGTCATTGTATTCATCTCCTCCAACATCTGGCTGTTTTCTGTCATTGTATCACCGTTATAAGTATTTGTCATCGCATCATTGTGAGTGGCTGTGTCAATAGTTGTTTTTTTCGAACTGCCTGAATCTTTACAAGCCTGGAAACAGACTATGGAAACAGCCAAAACTGTTATTACTAAAATGTTTTTTTTCATAATACTTATTTTTTATTTTAAAAGATTGCTTCCGGATAATGTAGTTCACGGAAGAATCCTTTTTTTTACTTTCAACATACTTGCATTAATCGCTACAACAACGGTGCTGATGGTCATTAATACTGCACCAGCTGCAGGACTTAATAAAACACCCTGCTTATACAAAACCCCTGCTGCCAATGGTAATGCAACAACATTATAACCCGTTGCCCAAATTAAATTCTGTATCATTTTCCGGTAAGTGGCCTTGCCAAACAAAACAAGGTTCACAATATCTGTAGGATTACTATTTACTAAAACGATGCCAGCCGTTTCAGCTGCTATATCACTGCCGCTACCCACAGCAATGCCAATATCGGCCTGTGCCAGTGCAGGTGCATCATTTACTCCATCGCCTGTCATAGCAACAAACTCTCCCTTACTTTGCAGCTCTTTTATTTTTTCCAATTTCTGATGAGGTAATACTTCGGCAAAGAAGCTCTCCATGCCCAATGTTTTGCTTACACTGGCTGCTACTTTATTATTATCCCCGGTAAGCAATATTGATTTGATATTGTTTTGTTTCAGGGTTTGAATGGCTTCTGCTGATTCAGGTCTTATCTCATCTGATAAAGCAATATATCCTGCCAGTTCATTCTTGATGATTATAAACACTACTGTTTCTGTATCATTAGCGGTGAAGCCATCAGGGACATTAATATTTTTTTCTTTTAAGTAGCCAGGACTTACAACTAATATTTTCTTTCCTTCTACGGTAGCTTCAACTCCTTTGCCGGTGATGGCATTAAAATTTTCTGTTGCCGGGATAGTAATAGATAAGTCTTTTACTTTTTGCAAAATGCCTGTGGCGATAGGATGTTCAGACTTCTGTTCCAATGCAGATGCAAGGCGGATGATTTCATTTTCATTCACCTCTTTTTTCAAAGAAACAATTTTTGATACTTCAAATTTCCCAACTGTAAGTGTTCCTGTTTTATCAAAAACAATGGTGGTAATTTTTCTTGCATTTTCAAAAGCTGTTCGGTTCTTTATCAGCAATCCATGCTTAGCTGATAAAGCTGTTGATTTTGCCACTACTAAAGGAACTGCCAAACCCAAAGCATGAGGACAACAAATCACAATTACAGTTACCATTCTTTCCATAGCAAAGGCTAATGACTGGCCTGTTATATACCAATACAAAAATGTGCTGATTCCTGCCAGCAATGCAATAATGGTTAACCATTTTGCAGCTTTATCAGCCAGCAGTTGTGTAGTTGATTTAGAATTTTGTGCATCCTGAACCAGCTTTATTACCTGTGATAGATAAGAATCTTTTGCCCCATGTGATACGGTAATTTTTATTGCCCCATTCCCATTTATAGAACCAGCAATTACTTTATCGCCTTTTATCTTTTGTACAGGTTTGCTTTCACCGGTAAGCATACTTTCATTCAAATAAGTTTCACCATCTGAAATTATACCATCTGCAGCAACTTTTTCACCGGGTTTAATAAGTATCCTGTCATTCTCTTTCAGTGTTGCTGTTTTTACATCGTTTACTTTTTCTCCATCCAGCAGATGAGCATCATCCGGCATTAACTGCACCAATAATTCCAGTTCCCTTGAAGCACCGGCTACGGATTTCATTTCTATCCAATGCCCTAAGAGCATAATGAGAATAAGCGTTGCCAGTTCCCAAAAGAAATCCATGCCTTGTAACCCAAATACGATTGCCACACTGTAGATGTAGGCTACTGATATGGCAAAGCCAATCAGGAACATCATACCCGGATTCTTTGCTCTTGCTTCATTTACCAATCCTTTCAAAAAAGGCCAGCCTCCGTAAAAGAAAACAACAGATGATAATGCCAGCAATACATATTTTGAGCCGGGAAAGCTGATATGAATATTCAGCCAGTGCTGTATCATTTCTGATAAGAGCATGATAGGTATAGTAAGAATCAGGACTACATAAAACCGTTTTTTAAAATCGGCTATCATACCTGTGTGGTTAACTTTTTTGCCATGAGCATCTGTATTAGAAGCATTTGCCATAGGCTCTAATGTCATCCCACACAAAGGGCATTTTCCAGGCTTGTCCTGCACTATCTGCGGGTGCATGGGGCAGGTGTATTTTTGCTGAAGTTG
>JANORJ010000215.1:0-5387 GCA_031415255.1 Chitinophagaceae bacterium
GAAGAGCCATCCAAATAATTTAAAAGCCCTAGATGCGAAAACTGTTTATTTTTCTTCTTTTTTCTTTACTAGCTAAAGATTGCTTTTGTTGGGGATTTTATGCCCATAAAAAAATTAACTACTTCGCTGTATTCTTGCTGCCTCCTGAAATGATGGTGTTGTATAAACCGCAGATTGATTTTCTTTTTGAACATGCTGTAGATCCTGATAAAAGAAGATACGCCATACCAGAAGAAGGTCCCCGCCATTTTATAGATATTGACCATTATGGTAAATATCCTTACGATTCTTTGCCAAGAAGATGGAATGATGCCGTGGCAAAATATTCAGAAGATACATTGAATGCTTATGGCATTGTACCGTGGTGGCTGCAAACAATGCTGTACAAATTAACCGATGCGTTTAAAGAAAAAAATCAGGCAAAGATTTTAAAATATTCCGCTGAGATGGGGCATTACATTGCCGACTCTCATGTACCTCTTCATGCCACTAAAAATCATAACGGACAATTTACCGATCAAAAAGGCATTCATGGTTTTTGGGAAAGCCGTATTCCTGAATTACTCGCAGATAAAGAATGGGATTTTTTTATCGGCAAAGCCGACTACATAAAAAATCCGGCAGACTTCATCTGGAAAAGGGTTTTAGAAAGTGGCGCTGCTGCAGACACTGTATTGAAATACGAAAAAGAATTAACCCAACAATTTCCCGGTGATCAGAAATATTCTTTTGAAGACCGCAATGGCATCACCATCCGACAATACTCATCTGCTTTTTCAAAAGCCTACGACGCAAAACTAAAAGGCATGATAGAAAGAAGAATGCGCCAATCTATCTATGCCGTAGCTTCATTTTGGTACACCGCTTGGGTAAATGCCGGTCAGCCGGATTTGAAAACCCTCTCCAACAAAGAATTTTCAACAGAAGACCTAAAGGAATTTGAAAGCCTGAACAATTCCTGGAAAAATGCCGGCGTTAAAGGCAGGGAACATGAATAAACCGATCAACCTCAAGGAGTCATAATTTCTTACATTTGCACTCTTATTTATATACAGCGTATCATGGATGAATTAGAGAAACAAGTGCTTCATAATTTCAATGCCGGCCCATCTATATTACCCAAAGAAGTTTTTGAAGAAGCCAGCCGGGCTGTTCTTAATTTCAACAATACTGGTTTATCTATTTTAGAAATTGGGCATCGCACTACTTTGTTTGAACCGGTAATGGAGGAAGCAAGAAGTTTGGTAAAAGAGCTGATGAATTTGGATAACGATCATGAGGTATTATTCTTACATGGTGGCGCCACCACACAGTTTATGCAGGTGCCCATGAATTTGTTGAATGAAAATGAAATGGCGGCTTATACTGAAACAGGTGTTTGGGCCAATAAAGCCATCAAAGAAGCAAAACTATTTGGCCATGTAGAAATCGTTGGTTCCTCCAAAGAAAACAATTACACCAGTATTCCAAAAAATATTTCTGTTACTCCTACGGCTGCATACTTGCATATTACTACCAACGAAACTATTGCCGGCACACAATGGCACACCATGCCGTATGATTGTGGTGTACCCTTAGTGGCCGACATGAGCAGCGACATTCTTAGCCGCCAACTCGAATTCAATAAGTTTGATTTGATGTATGCAGGTGCACAAAAAAATATGGGTGCCGCCGGGGTAAACCTAGTTGTGGTCAATAAAAACATATTGGGAAAAGTAAACAGGGCTATTCCAACTATACTTGATTACCGCAATCATATTAAAGAAGGTAGTATGTTGAATACCCCGCCGGTATTTGCGGTGTATGTGGCAATGCTTACACTACAATGGTTAAAAAATAAAGGTGGTGTAGCCGCTATAGAAAAAGAGAATGATGCCAAAGCAAAATTATTTTATGATACTTTAGATGCACTCCCTATTTTTAAAGGACCTGTTGCCAGAGAAGACCGGAGTAAAATGAACGCTGTATTTATTATGGAAGATGCTGCTTTAGAAAAAGAATTTCTTGATGCCTGCAAAGCCAATGGCATGATAGGGGTAAAAGGACATCGTAGTGTGGGAGGCTTCCGGGTTTCTATGTATAATGCACTGACTATTGAAAGTGTAAAAGCATTAACAGACCTGATGAAACATTTCGGACAACTTCACGGATAAAAAAATTCAATAATCAATATACTATGGCCACCATTAAACCATTCACCGCCTTACGACCACAACAGGAATTATCTTCACAAGTAGCCTCCCAGCCTTACGATGTATTAAACAGCGAAGAAGCAAGAACCGAAGCAAACAACAACCCTGTTTCATTTTTGCATGTAACCAAATCAGAAATTGATTTGCCTGCCAACATTGATACGCATAGCGATGCTGTGTATGAAAAAGCAAAAGAAAACCTGCAGCAGCTTATTCAGCAAGGTGTTTTGTTCAAAGAAGAAAAACCTTGCTATTACATCTATCAGTTGGTAATGAACGGTAGAAGCCAGACCGGTTTAGTGTGTGTTTCCTCAGTAGAAGATTACTTTAATGATGTGATTAAAAAACATGAATTTACCCGGCCAGAAAAAGAAAAAGACCGCATAGACCATATGCGTACTATTAAAGCTCAAACCGGTAATGTGTTTATGGCTTACAGGGATGTAATAAAAATAAATGCACTCATTGATGGATGGAAAGCCACCAATAAACCGGTGTATGATTTTACAGCCGGTGATGGCATTCAACATAGCATTTGGATAATAGACAGAGATATTGTTATTAACTCTGTTACCGAATTATTTACTACTAATGTGCCTGCCACATATATTGCTGATGGTCACCACCGGGCTGCGTCTGCTGCAAAAGTGAGTAAACAATTACCCGATAGTGATGAAGCTAAATATTTTCTTACTACTATTTTCCCGGCCAGCCAATTGGCTATTTTAGATTACAACCGGGTAATAAAAGATTTGCATGGGTTAACAGGTGCAAAACTCATCAGCCGCTTGCAGGATGATTTTTTTATCACACATAGCCCCGAACCGGTAAAGCCATCGCAACTGCATGAGTTTGGTATGTACCTCGAAGGTCAATGGTATATTCTTTCTTCCCGCAAAGGAACTTACACCGACGACCCGATTGGGGTGCTGGATATAACTATTCTTTCCAATAATATTCTAGCAAAATTGTTAGGCATTAAAGACCAGCGAACAGATAAAAGAATTGATTTTATCGGCGGTATCCGGGGATTAGCAGAACTGGAAAAAAGAGTGGACAGTGGTGAAATGAAAGTGGCATTTAGTTTATACCCGGTTACTATTGAACAATTGTTTGATATTGCTGACAGTGGCAACGTAATGCCACCGAAAAGCACCTGGTTTGAACCAAAATTGAGAGATGGGCTGCTTACACACCTTATTTAGCCCTTTCTCTCCTGAAATATTTGTTATTTTGCAACAGAGGCGTTCCTTATAACGTCTCTTCGTTTTATCATTGCAGAATTGAATGAACTATAGCATGGCCGGATAATTGCAGAAGGCTATAGCCGTTAAAATTTATACATGAAAAAAATATTCCCCCTATTTATTGCCTTATTCGCTTCGTTTTCAGTTTTTGCCCAGCCGGAAGACCCAAAAGCCCTGCATGAAACGGCAAAGACTTTTATGCGTTCTGGCGATTTTGATAATGCCATTATCGTATTAACCAGGGCTTTGCAGAATGATAAGAACAACTTGGAAATGCAAAAAGATTTGGTGATGAGTTTTTACCTAAAAAGAGATTATGCAAAAGCATTGGAAGGAGTGAAAGTATTAGTGGATAGAGATGATGCGGATGTGGTTACTTATCAGATTGCCGGCAATGTATATAAGGCATTAGAAGAAGTGAAAGAATGTGATAAGCTGTATAAAAAAGCCCTGAAAAAATTTCCAAAAAGCGGATCCTTGTACAGTGAATATGGGGAGTTGCTCTGGGCCACAAAAGATTTTTCTGCAATCAAACAATGGGAAGAAGGCATCAAAGTAGATCCCATCTATAGTGGCAATTATTATAATGCTGCTCTCTTTTATTTCTATGCAAAAGATAAAGTGTGGAGCCTTATCTATGGCGAAATATTTATTAATATGGAAAGCCTTAGCGAACGGGGTGCTGCTATGAAAGAATTATTATTGCAGGGCTATAAAGAAAAATTGTTTGCCGATGCTGACCTGATGAAAGACAGCGATAAAATTAAAAGTGGGTTTGCACAATCTTTTTTACAAGGCATGGCCAAGCAATCTTCGCTGGCCAATAAAGGCATCAGTACAGAAGCACTGACGATGATACGTACAAGATTTATTCTTGACTGGTATGCTAATAATGCTGTTAAATATCCTTTCCGGTTATTTGATTATCAGCGTCAGCTGCTATCAGAAGGTATGTTTAATGCTTATAATCAGTGGTTGTTTGGCCCTATAGAAAATTTAGCGGCTTACGAAAACTGGACAAAAGCCCATCCTGAAGAATATAATGGCTTTAGCACTTTTCAGAAAAGCCGGATTTTTAGGATGACACCGGGTCAATATTATCAGGTGCTGTAATGGCTGAATAAATTAACAATGAAACAACTCCTTCTTCAATAAGTCGGGGTTGTTTTTTTTATGTATAAGTTTTTTCCTACATTGTTATTCGGTTACTTCTTCGCCTTGTTAAAAAAGGCCGGCGAAGTACAAAGAATGTTCTGATTAACTAACACAATTACGATTGCACCATGACAGAGCCAAAAAGATTATTTGACTGCCTGCAATACCATCTGGATAAAACTCCGCTGGAAGATATGCTGGCAGCTAAAGAAGCGGGACAGTGGAGAAAATACAGTACGGCAGAAGTAAAAAGTATAGTAGATAATCTCAGTGCCGGTTTATTAAGCCTTGGCATCGGTGGTGGAGATATGACCCCCGAAGGAAGGGATAAAGTAGCCATTCTTTGTAAGAATCGCCCCGAATGGATAATGCTGGACTTGGCGGTGCAGCAGATTGGTGCCATGCTGGTACCCGTTTACCCCACCATTAATGTAAATGAGCTTGAATTTGTAATGAGCGATGCACAGGTAAAGTTGGCCTTTGTAAATGATGAGGATTTGTATTTGAAAATGCTGAGCTTAAAAGAAAGAGTGCCCAGCCTGCGAGAGATATTTACTTTTGAACATGTGCAAAATGCAAAACACTGGAAGGAAGTAACTGCATTAAGTACACCGCAGCTTATTGAGCAGATAAAACCTATCAGCGATAAAATAACATATGAAGATCTCGCTACTATCATTTATACTTCGGGTACCACCGGCACTCCAAAAGGGGTTATGCTTTCGCACCGCAATATTCTTTCTAATGTAGTAGCTTGTATTCCCTGCTTTCCTCCCGATGACGATCTTCGTTC
>JANORJ010000216.1:0-1741 GCA_031415255.1 Chitinophagaceae bacterium
TGCGGTTGTTAACTTCAAATGATTTTTGCCTCATTAAGCGGCAGTTTTTTATGGTAGCTGCAAATACCTGGCTCCAGGTGTCGTTATAATCGTTGGCAATTACATTATAAAGCTGGTAACTGTTATATTGAAAAAGTTGCCCGGAAAAATATCCGCTCCACATGCCGGCTCTTCTTGCCAATTCTCCTTCCTGCACAAGTACATTAGAGAGTTCTACTCCTGTAAGCATTGTTGCGGCAGTAGCATCTTGCGGGTTGTTAGGGTCTGTATTGATTCCATCCACCATTTTTTTACAGGATAAAAAAGATAATGAAATAAATAAGACGATGATTGAAATTTTATTTTTCATATACAAGCAGATTAGAAAATTAAAAATTGAGTTTTATGGAAAACAAGTAAGACCTGGAACCAGGATTATTAAAATAAACAATACCTCTGCCAGAGCCAGAACCTTCTACATTACTATCCGGGTCAATTGTTTTCAGCTTGCTGTTCAACCAAAGATTACGACCGCTAAGTTCAATATTAACAGAACTTAAGCCGGTGAATTTTGGAAGGTGTTTTCTGGTAATACGATACGATAGTGTTACTTCACGAAGTCTTGTCCAGGTAGCATCTGTAATAAATGGTTCCAGCACATTTCCAAAAAAACCACCGAGGCCATTATACCAGCTTTGGTTTAAGGCTACATCTCCCCCACCAAAATTTCCAATATTACCTCTGAATGTAGAGCCTGACAGAATTGTAGCACCACTGGCTGTTCTAAGATTTGCAGAAGCTGTTGTTTCATTACCCGTTGTTTTGCTAACACCATAATCAAGCAGCACAGCTTCTGTTGCGTCCACTATATCTCCCCCTTGGGAATGTTCAAACAATGCGTATAGTTTAAAATTTTTATATTCCACATTAAATCCCAAACCGCTTCTCCAAAGAGGATTAGGGTCGCCCAACACTTTTTGTTCCACTTCGGAAATTGGAAATCCATTGGCATTTAAAATATAATCTCCTTTAGCATCTTTTTGAAAACCAATTCCCCAAAGTGCTCCCAATGGATAACCTTCCACTGCTCTTGAGGAAACGCCATTTAATCCCCCGAGCAGAATAGAAGCCGAGCCATTTAAGTCAAGTACTTTATTCCGGTTTCTGGTCCAGTTCCAATCAACACTTACTAACCAGCTTTTCTTTTTCAATATTTCGTATGACAGGTCAATCTCCACCCCCTTATTTTCAATAGAACCAGCATTGGCATACAAAGTAGTAAACCCTGTTGCAGGTGCTTGTGGTATATCTAACAACGCATCAGTTGTTTTATTGAAATAAACAGTTGTGCTAAATGATAATTTATTATCAAAAAATCTTAAGTCAGTTCCAATTTCAAATTCCTTTTTTCGTTCTGGTCTTAAAAACGGATTTCCTTTTGAACGGCTTTGAACATAGGTACCGGTTCCAAAGAGGCTGCCATCCAGGTTAGGGTCTAGCAACTCAGCCCAATTGGGTACAAAAAAATTAGTAGCCGTTCTGTAAGCTGAAGGCTGAATACCTACCATTCCAAATGATGCTCTTAATTTACCAAATGAAAATATTTTTGATTTGGCAAATACTGGTAACTGTGAGAACTGCCAGGCCATATCGGCAGAAGGATAAAAGAAGCGATTGTTGGAGAGTTCACCAAAAGTTGATGCTGCTTCTAATCTGCCAGTAAGGTTTATAAAAAGCTGACTATACAATTCTGTGCCTATTG
>JANORJ010000217.1:0-5731 GCA_031415255.1 Chitinophagaceae bacterium
GTTTGCTTGGGCAAAAATTTTGTCCAGAGTTGCACAATTTTCTGCGTTAACGGTTTCATGGCTTCTTTCCAGCGTTTGGCATCCGCATCATTCCAATTGTATAACTCTTCATCCAATTTTAAAATCCATGCCCAGCCATAAGTTCTCTCCCACGAAGAAGTAAGTGGCAGAGAAAAATATTTCACTTCGTTAAATACATTCTCTTTGGTAATTGTTTTATTCAAAGCCGCCCTGATAGCAGCAGCTTCGGGCATGGAGGGGAATAGCTTTAATAATCGAATCAACATCCAGTGTCCGTGAACAGATGAATGCCAATCGAAGCAACCGTAGAAAGTAGGATGCAGTTGCTTTGGCATCAATACATGATCACTGTCTGTATTGGAAGTGTGGTTGGTTTTATTGGGAAATTCCTGTGCTATACATTTCAATGGTAACGAAGCAAGATGAGAAGCACCTTTAATTGTCAATTCAAATCCAGAGCTATCTTTTTTTACTACAAATAAATCATTTACCTGTGCTTTTGCTTGTAATGCAAACAAAAGAATAAATAGAACCCAATAATTGCTTTTCATTCTTCAAACTTAAATAAAATATAATTCCAATAAGAAACGTTGTAACAAAGGAACTTGAAAGGATAAACTAGCAACTGTTCTCCACGTCTGTGGAAAAGTTTAACTACCCCTTTTCAATATCAATAAAGATATTGTGTAGGAATCACCACCATGGAAACCAATAATGAAATATCAGCCTTGTTTACCTTAATTGACGACCCCGACGAAGAGGTGTTTGGATTAGTGTCGAATAAAATTGTTGATTACGGTAAAAATATTATTCCCAACTTGGAGCACCTTTGGGAAACTACTCCCAATGAAGAAATACAGACTAGGATTGAATTACTAATTCATCGCCTTCATTTTACCGATCTTAAAGAAGATTTTCGCCAATGGAGTTTATCTGGTCATCATGATTTGATGCTAGGCACAATGCTGGCTGGTAAGTTTCAATACCCGGAGGTATCTACTACACCAGTATTACAAGAAATAGAAAAAGTAAGACGTAATATCTGGTTGGAGTTGAACAATTACCTCACCCCTCTTGAACAAATTAATATTGTCACCAGCATTTTATACAGTTACTATGGATTGAAAGGCGGAGAAACAAATTATAAAGAACCCAACGAATTTCTACTGCATAAAACATTAGAAGCAAAAAGAGGAAACCAAATCAGCAATGGGATTCTTTATTTAATACTCTGTGAGTTGCTTGATATACCGGTTAGAGCAATTAACATCCCTAAGCAATTTATCGTTGCGTATTTCAAACCGGGTTATTCGGAGGAGAACCTTCCTAATCCCATTCATAAAATTGAATTCTTTATAGACCCCACTTCCGGGCAAGTTTTCACACAACAGGATGTTGACAATTATTTCAAACGCATTTCTGTGCCGCCTGTAGGCTCTTATTTTAAGCCCCAAAAAAATAAACAGGTAATTCAGCAACTGCTGGAAGAATTCGGTAAATGCTTTGATAGTGACAAAGACAGGTACAAGCAAGCAGAGTTGATGGAGTTGGTAAAATTATTAGATTAGCTACAAGTTAGCAGTTGCTTTAAGTTACAAAAGGCAAAAAAATAACTTTAATGAAACCAGTTCACTAAAGTTATTTTAAGTAGTTATAAAAGCCTGTCAATTATTTTACAGAATCAACCAGCGTCTTGAAAGTTTCCGGGTTGTTCATTGCAAGGTCAGCCAGCACTTTTCTATCCAGCTCGATACCTTTTTGTTGCAGTTTGTTGATGAACACAGAATACGTCATTCCTTCTGCACGGACAGCCGCATTGATACGGGCAATCCATAAAGTGCGGTATTCTCTTTTCTTTAATTTACGGCCTACAAACATGTAGGTCATACCTTTTTCTACAACGTTTTTGGCAACGGTTAATACATTCTTACGTTTGCCATAGAAACCTTTGGCTTGTTTTAATATTTTTTTGCGGCGGGCTTTAGAGGCCACTGCATTTTTTGAACGAGGCATATCTTTAAGTTTGAGGTCAGAAGTACGAAGTACGAACTGACAGAGTTATTAAAATTTTTTAATCAATTCCTGAGATCGGACTTCTTATTTCAGTCTCAATAGACGTTTTACAAAGTGCAGATGTGAGTCCGCTACAGTGCCATCTTTCCGCATGTTACGTTTACGTTTTTTGGATTTCTTCGTCAGGATGTGACGTTTGAAAGCTTTCTGATGCATGATCTTTCCGGTGCCAGTCACTTTAAAGCGTTTTTTGGCACTGGAGTTTGTTTTTACTTTAGGCATGTTACCCAGTATTTAATTGTACACCTTTGAGGCATTCTCCACAGGGAGACCTTTGTCGAACCTCTTCAGGAAATTTTCTCCCGATAGCTATCGGGATTGGAAGAACTACCGTTTTTTCAAACGGAGTGCAAAGATAAGACGGATAAGCCTTATAGCAAAGGCTTCAGCAAAGAAAAAGGGAAGATTCATTGAAGAACCTTCCCGCTGAAATTATATTAACTACAACCCTGCTTAATCTTTAGGATTCAGGGCATTATCTATTCTTTTCGACACATCCTGCAGGTGATATTTGCTCATTGGGTCGGCAATGCCGGCCGCTGCTGCGTTTATTTCAGCTCTTAAAGCTGTCAGATGCGCCATTATTACACTTTTTATATCCGACTTATCAGCTCCTCCCGAAGTAGTGATTGTAAAAGACCCAACCGTTGTTGTCGTTTGCCCTCCAGAAGTTATAAGATTAGTAAGGCTGCTGACATACGTTTTTTGTAGGCTCCTGCGATAAATATCTATTGGTTTTCTGCCTGGCAATTCACTCCAAACACCTTTTTTCATATCCATTAATAATTCAGTTAATTGATACGCATTGTTGCCGATAGCTGCTTCAGCCTCTACCAATTTATTAAACGTAGTCAAACCAAATAGTCGGTTTAGTACATTGTCCTGTAAACCGGAAATTATTGACAGTCCGCTAGCTCCTGTTTTACTAAAAATATCTTGGTTCAATAACCAGGTGGGGGTTGTAAATAATTGCTTGTTGATAAAATCAACTGCTTCCCGTTGTTTAACCTCGGAAGTATATTCATACACCGGGCCAGCTTCTTCCACTGTTTTAGGAGTTAACATAATGCCACTCACATGACGGCTTACATGCCCCATATACCGATTGAATTGTCCTCTCAATTCATCATACATTTCCTTCAAACTTCCATAACCTTCATTATTTTCTTTTGCCCAACTGGTAAGGTTTGGTAAAATCCTTTTAAGATTGGCGATACCATAAGTGGAGGCTTTTACAGCATC
Organism: Chitinophagaceae bacterium; assembly: GCA_031415255.1. Taxonomy (GTDB): domain Bacteria; phylum Bacteroidota; class Bacteroidia; order Chitinophagales; family Chitinophagaceae; genus JJ008. The sequence continues at coordinate 3,337 of JANORJ010000217.1, forward strand.
GTTGCTTAAATCCTCTGATTGGTTTCTTGGATCATCTCCATTAGATTCGCCATCGCCCCACCAAAGGCTTCTGTCTTTTAACTTTTCAATCACCCATTTATTCAAATATTCTTTTTCTTGGGCTTCATTTTTAAATTCAGGAAACCAGCGATAACCCCATTCTATAGCCCATTTATCATAATCACCTATTCTTCCTATTAGTTCTTCACCACTCAATCCATCTTCTGGTTGTGCCACATAGTTAAACCGGGCATAATCCATAATAGAAGGTGTGTGACCGTTAGCAGCCACCCAACCTTTATTTCTTAAATTTTCAACCGGCACGGTGCTGCTTGATCCGAAATTGTGGCGAAGCCCCAGAGTATGTCCCACTTCATGTGATGAAACGAATTGTATTAACCGCCCCATTAACTTATCGTCAAATTGTAATTTCCTTGCATTGGCATCTACAGCACCCGTTTGAATAAAATACCAGTTGCGCACCAGGCTCATTACATTATGATACCAATTGATGTGGCTTTCAATTATTTCACCGCTACGTGGGTCTGCTACACTTGGGCCGCTTGCATTAGCCACATCCGAAGCTTTGTAAACTATTGCAGAATTGCGGGCATCATCGAGGCTCCAGGTGCTGTCCTCTTCTTTTGTCGGAGCCAGTTTGCCGAAGATGGCATTTTTAAATCCTGCTTTTTCAAAAGTAGCCTGCCAATCATTTACACCTTGTATAAGATAAGGTATCCATTTTTTTGGAGTAGCCGGATCGATGTAATAAATAATTGGTGTCTTCGGTTCTACCAATTCACCTCTTTTATACTTTTCAATGTCTTCCTCCTTTGGTTCTAATCTCCATCTTTTTGCTAACACAATATTTTTTACCCCCTGAGGGTTAGCGTCAAAATCAACATAACCTACGGTAAAGTATCCAATACGTTTGTCAAACTTTCTTGTATTCATGGCAACCTTCGGTAATAATACCATGGAGCTGTTTAGTTCAAAAGTTAAATTGCCACCACCGCTACCTGCTGCACCCTGTGGGGCGGGCATTCTTCCATACGTTTTTAATGATTTTATTTCTACGTTAATGGGATAGGACTTAACCGAGATTACATACGATTTATCAGGCTGTACAACACCAACCCGAAGGGCAGTTTTGAAAGAGCTTGTAAAATGCAACACTTCATTATCACCGTTTATATAATCAGTAATATCAATAACAGCTCCCGTGGAATCTTTTCCCAATGCTTTAACATCAAATGACGCAGCTATTGGCTGAAGATTTGAATTACTCAATGATGTAAACATTGGCGACGTGGAATCTTTTGCATACTCTGCATAAGAAATTGTTCGCAGGAACACTTTGTTATTAGGCCCTTTTTCAAACCTAACAACGCCCTGCCCTATTTGATCGCCACCATAGCCCAGCGAACCGCCAATGCGATTAGCTGCGGCAGATTTAGAAATCCGGTTTACAATCAGAATGTCCCTGCCAAAAATTGAATCAGGTAATTCAAAAAAATATTTGTCATCCACTTTATGAACCACAAAAAAACCTGCATCAGAAACAGCTTTAGATGTAATTACTTCCTTATAAGGCTTGGGGCCAGTGTTGGCCGACGGTGGTGTTCTTCTTGTTGAATCAGTGGGTGGCCTTGTGCCGGTGGGTGGCTGTGCAATAATTGCTGCCGATATAAATACGGTTACAAAGAGAAGAAAAGTCCGGGAAAAAGATAATGGCATCGTTATTGGTTTTTATTAGCGGTCAAGATACGGAAAGCAGTGATTTGGCAAGTGTAAACCGTAAATTTTATACCAACGGTTAAAACCGGCTGATGAATCAACTCTGTATTCCAAAAAAGAAACCTTTAGGAGCTTATATTTCAGCGAATCCCCTGTTAACTGATGATATTTCTTATAGATTTGTTGCCGGTGTCTTTGCAACCACACACTGCCCAGCACACAACACCTGGCAACGGCGTGATGCTTTTTGCAGAAGACCAAAAAAGGCAAAAAATTAATTAATAATTGATGCTATAGTTTTTAGTGGCAAACTGTATTAAATCTGTGGAATCAGAACCTGATGATATCGGGCTTCCATTACGAACAATATCCCAGTTAAAATACACTTTCTGGTAAGGCGGGGCAAAATAAACAGAAGGAATGTTTAGAACAGAATCCGAAGCCATAGCCCTTCTTTGTAACCAGAAAATATTAGCCCTCCCCATTTGATTATCGAAAGGCAAAATGGATCTCCGGTATCCCGAAACAGTTAAATTTATCGTATCCTGAATGGTATAAGTTGTTGACTGATGAAGGTTCAGGTTAATATAAGAAGCCCTTGCCAATAAAATAGAGTCAGTTCTGTCAATATTAGGCCCCAACCTAACGCCGTAAAAAA
>JANORJ010000218.1:0-11592 GCA_031415255.1 Chitinophagaceae bacterium
AAACCGGCTTTAAAAATGTCTTAATAACAGTAGTACCAATACTTATACCAATAGCAATATCCCCAGCCATCGCAATAGTAATACCAGTAGTAGCAAAGTCCGGAACGGGTAGATTCAGGAGTTTTGTACGTTTTCTTGAAAGCTTTAATGGCTTTGTTGATTTTCTTTGCATCGGCAGCAGTCAGAACCTGACCGGCTTTGTAAGTAGAACCACCAACGGAGGCCTCTTTGGTGGCAGAGCCACGGCTAACATCAACATTGGCACTGGAAACCAGGCTTAAAAAGCCTACATCGCCATCTGACAATGTGGTTCCCGCTGCCATGGAGGAAACGGTTACTTCCTTTTGCCCAAAAGCTACTGAAGCCATCAGCAACATACAGGCGGAAAATAAAATTTTGATTCTCTTCATGGTTGTTTTTTTTGAGGTGATAAAATTTAATCGCTGTTTAAATATATTGTTTTTTTTGATAGAATACTATGATATTCAGGAAAACAAAATAATATCTTTTCAATTAATGCTCTGTAAAAATAAGTTAACAAGCATTACCTGCCTATACCCAATATTGGGTATTTTTTTATTTTTATTCCTTCGTTGCCACTTTATCTATTGGAATAAAAATAAACTCACTAAAGGCACTTACATTGCCAAAATCTTTGGATTGCGGAAAGATTCTTAAGGTAGCGGTTTCATTAAAGCTACTCAATTCGAGTACTGAAAAAATTTGTTTCAGTGTAATGATACCACCTGAGCCACTTCCCCTAGTCCTTAATATTTCCAGCAATTTTGATGCAAAAGGTGAATGCCTTCCTGCCTGTCCGTCAAATGCAAGTTCCGTCCCTACAGATGAAAGAAATTTTCGTGTTCGCAATGGCAATACATCTTTTAATGTTTGTAACACATTCCTATTGGTAATATTAGCATAGGTGCCATCTTTTGTTTCCCCGTCTTTATCAAAAGCTTTTTCATCGAATGTGCCACCGTGACAAACATCCAGCAATACCAATATCTGCCTTGCCGGGATGCTATTCAACATTTTTTTCAATTTGGTATAAGGAATATAAGTATTACGAACTGGGTCATCATCAATAGATTTTGAATCGTTGCAAACAATAAAGCCATCATCCAATAATTCATTATCCACATCTCCATGACCGGCAAAATAAACTATCAGTTGATCATTAGGTTGGGCGATGCGGTAATACTCACTGATAGCTTTGTAAATAGTATCCATGGGTTTGTCTTCCATTAACCGTACATCAAAACCATAAGAATTAGTCAACTCATCTGCTACAGCACGGGCATCCTTAATAGGGTTACTTAATTTTTTCCAACCTTTTCCTTTGTAACTATCGGTTCCAACCACCAGGGCATAATGCTTACCGGTAAGATTAGTTATTGTTTGCTGCAACTCTTTTGGTTTTACATCCAGCCCCCTTGTTTGCGCTTCGCCATCCCCAAATACTTCGTTGTACAGTTGAAGAAACTGCTTTTCGAAAAAGATATCGAAATAGTCATATGAAAAAGATTTGCAGAGAAATTCCTTATTTTTTATACTGAATGCCGTTGGGGAAGACTTGTTACCTTCTTTAAATAAATCGTAGATATTAAAAGATGAGTCAAGCGAAGTAATATAATAATTAATAGGCCCTTTCATTATAGTAACGCCATCGCATTTTACAGCATCAACCCCTATCCGGTTAGGAAAAATGATTACACGGTTTTTATTCAGGAGGGTTGCTACTGTTGGAGAATTTCCCATTGAAGTTTTAATAAACTCGGTTTTAAATTTTTCATCCGTACCAGCCTCCGATATGAATAACTGATTGTTGGCCGGAATTATCTGGATATATTCCTGAAGGGTTTTGAGTGATAAAAAATTATGATTAATTTCGTCAATAAAGGCTTTACTTTTATTACCGCCATTAAACAATTCTTTCTTGTAGCCACTTTTGTTATATGGGAAAAAATAAGTACTCCGCACAGCAGAATCTGTTTCTATAGAAAAACTATGCCCATTATAATTTAGAATAAAGTAATCATTTGTTGAAGATTTAGCTGCAATTTCCTGTAACGCATTTATTATGTTTTCTTTTGTAGCACCGCTATCAAGTAATGTATATTCATTATATAAAGTAGCTGGGAAATTATCCCCAACCATTTTGGCAAGCTGGGCTTTAAAAAAAGCTGAATAGGACAACGCATCACTCTTACAGTTCACTAGCGACATAAGGCTTCCTGAATATTTATCAATACCGATTGATAAAATCCAAACTGCACCTACTGAAAAAGTTGATCTGTCGGAGGCACTATAAACTTGGATAAGCCGTAATAATGACGAAAGTGATTGATTTGGAAATTTCGAATTTTTAATCTTTTGCTCATAATTTAAAATAAATTTGTCTGTGACCCTCATTGTTGAATCGTAAACAAGAATTTTTAGCAACCCATTTTTAAGACTATAAGCCTGATCCGTCAGACGAAATTTATTATCTACCTGCCATACACTATCTATTTTGTTGAATAATCTATTGCCTTCAAAAATGAGTCTGTATGCTTTTATCCCGCCTTTTAAAGAATCTATAAAGCCTTTAAGGTTTATGATAGTGTCCCCTATCATAAAGTCTTTCTCCCGATTTGCAAATGTTACAGAGCCTCCACTAATGATATAAATTTGTGAAGGCTGGTATTTATTTAAAGCTGCGGGATACTGGTCTTTTGCTAAAACATAAGTTCCAGTTATCCCAAGTCCGGGATTCGCAAAAGAATCACAGCTAATAATGAACATTAAAAGGAATAAAATGGAAGCTATATTTCTGATAATTAGTTTCATTAGCAGTGATTTTACGAAAGTTACATTATAAACGCTCTTCGCCAATACCCTGCAGCGGGTATATATAACAAAATAATTTGTTTCTCGATGGCAACTTATTAAAAGTGGCTGTTAACAGCAATAGCCAAATCCAATATACCCAGCACCCCTGATTGGCTGCCGCCGCAGAATGCAGTAACTTGTAACCCTAATTATTCCTTTTCGTTATCGTCAATGAGCCAACGGTTACTATACCTTTTATCGTTTTGTTTTTTATTAATAGGAAAAAGCTATGCCCAGCCGGGGATAAAAAATGAACGAGGTGTTACCCCGCAAAAAGATACTACCGCTACAAAAGGCAACACCTACGCCATCATTATCGGAATCAGTAATTATAAAGTAGTACCGGATTTACAATATGCCCATAAAGATGCACAGGCCTTTGAAGATTTTTTACTTACTGATGCAGGCGGAAAAATTCCGAAAGCCAATATTGAAACTTTTTTAAATGAAAATGCCACCAGAAATAATGTAGGTGATGCAATTTCTGTGATTGCCCGTAAAGCCAAAACCGGCGACAGGGTCTGGTTCTTTTTTGCCGGCCATGGTGATATGGAAGACCTTACTCAGATTGAAAATGGATTACTGCTATTACACAACAGCCCCAATGGAAATTATTTCGGCATGAACGATGATGTGCTGGAGATATTAGATCTTAAACGTTACCTCTCACCTCTTTCGCAGAAGGGAATAGAAATGATATTTATTGTAGATGCTTGCCACTCCGGCAATCTTACGGGCGGCGTGGAAGGAAGTAAACAAACCGGCTCTGCATTAATGTCTTCGTGGGGCAAAGAATACAAAATTTTGTCGTGCCAGCCAGACCAGCTCTCACTGGAAAGTGCCGAGTGGGGCGGCGGTCGGGGTTTATTCTCATTAGAATTGGAAGAAGGAATGAAAGGCCTGGCAGATACAGATGGCAATGGAAAAATAACCATGTTTGAACTGCAGACTTATATACAAGCCAATGTGGCAAAGTATAGTGAGTTCAAACAAATACCCATGGTAAGTGGCGACCTCAGCAAATCCTTTTTCAAAGTTGACCCAACAATTCTGGCTGCATTAAAAAAACAAAAAGCAGCTAATTATCCAATGCTTGCCCCAGCCAACACAAAAGGCAACGAAGAAAAATACATTGACTCCTTAGACCCTGCTGGTAAAAAAATATATTATTCATTTTCAAAAAACCTGGAGGAGAAGAAACTCATCTGGCCAAAAGATACCAATGCACTCCGTGATTATAAAGCTTTCGTAAAAAAATATAAGAACAATCCGCTGGTTACAACCATGCGTCGCAACCTTGCTACAGGTTTAAACGAACGTTTTAATACAATAGTGGCACCAATACTAAAGGGTGAAACAAGTTATTCCAGCCGTGATGAATGTTATGTTGCCGCTGCTGAATTAGATAGTTGCCTCCGCTTGCTGGGTGAGCAACATTATATGTACGCCAACCTGCGTGGCCGTTACCTTTATATGAAAGCGATGTCGCTCACTTGGGCGTTAACTGAAACAGAATATAATATCAGCCTTAAGCCTGCTGTTGATAAATCTATAAAATGGCTGGAAGAATCTGAAAAACTGGAACCAAATGCTGCTTACACGGTTGCGGGATTAGGTTCTCTATATTTTTATCAATATGAATACGAGAAAGCTTTTACGAAATTTCAGAAATACCTTGATCTGCGCCCCAATGATTTTTACTCAAAATTTTCGCTGAGCCGAATTTATTTAAAATTGAAACAATTTGACAAAGCAGCATCGCTACTTGAGAAATTAATTGCCGAAAATCCGGGTTTTTCCTCCCTTTATTTTAACCTCTCAGAAGCTTATGATCATACTGATAATCCTGTTCAGGCATTAGCAGCTGCCAGAAAAATAGTTGACTCGTTAAAGGATAAAGCCAATGGTTATTTTGCAATTGGTGTACATTATTCTCGATTAAATAATATTGACAGTGCTGTTCATTATTACAGGCTATCCAAAAAAGAAAGTACTGACCAGCTGGAAACCCAGCTATTCTGCGACAATAACATCGGCTCTATCTACATGATGAATAAAAATTTTGATTCCGCCAGCTATTATTTCAATTTATGCCTAAAAAAAGATAGCACCTTCCCCACTGCACTTTACAATCTTTCGATTATAGAGGGCACCAACAAAAACTATATCAAGTCTATTGACTATAGCATTGATGCTATAAATGGCAGTCAACCATTGGAAGAAATCTTCCTTACACATCTTGACCTTTTTTTATTTAAAAAAATGTTGATAGCAGACACAGTTCAGTATGAAGAATTTAAAAAGAAAGTTTACGTTTTCAACACTCAATATGCTTGTTACACAGGCATACTGTATTGCTACTTACGGGATTACCGATTGAGTGGCATGTCTGATAAAATAGAACTTATCGTTTCAAAGATGTTTGATTTTAAACAACATGATGTATTTACATGGTATCATTATGCCTGCTACAAGGCATTGAAAAAGGATAAAAAAGCTGCACTATCGGCTATTGAAAAATCAATGAAACTTGGTTTTGGAAATTACTTTATGCTTACCAGTGATAGTGATCTCGATTTCATCCGCAGCACACAGGAGTTTAAGACATTGCTGCAAAAATATTTTCCGGAAGAATCAAAGAAGAACGTCAAAAAAAAATAACGGGTTTAAACAACCCACCTCACTCTATTTTGATCAGACATATTACGTCTTTGTGTTTACAATCACTTTACTTTCCAACATTACTTTTCTTACAATGCTTTCATCCGCCCCTTTCGATTGTATAAGCTGTAATAAAATTTCTGTCGCCTTTTCCGCTTGCTGATAAGGGAACTGCTCTACTGATGCCAGTGGTGGCTCGTCAAGATAATTTGTAATCGGAAGGTTAGCATAACTAACAAATGAAATATCCTTATTAATTTTTAATCCCTGATTACGGGTGTATCGGGTAGCCTCCAATGCTACATAATCGTTGAACGCAATAACAGCAGTAGGCCGGTTTTTCAAGGCCAGTAATTTATGCATGGCATCCTGTGTTTTCTTTTGGCTTAAATCTGTTGATACCACAAAAGCAGTATCGACTTTTATTTTATTTTTTTTTAACCCTTCGTAATAACCATTCAGCCGCTGCTTTGAATGAATCAATGTATCCGGGCCTTTTATAAAACCAATTTGTTTGTGTCCATGTGCTACTAACCAGTTCACCAGCTCAACTGAACTGTTCTCCAGATTGCAGGAGACAGTATAAGCATCTGGCATATCTGGAACCCTGTCAAAAAACACCACCGGTATTTTATATTTCTTTAGTTGTTCAAAATGTTCGAAAGATTTAGTGGTTTTAGACAATGAAACAATTAAACCATCAACCCGTTGCCGGCGCATGGCTTCCGTTATTTGCTGCTCCCTTCCTACCTCATCATGCGACTGACCAATAAGAACCGTGTATTTATTTTTTGTAGCCACATCCTCAATACCATTAATAGCCATGGAAAAATATTCTTCGCCGAGGCTGGGAAGAATAACACCCACAATCATTGTTTTACCCTGCTTAAATGAAATAGCCGCCTGGTTGGGCTCATAGTTAAGTTCTTTCGCTAATTGTTGCACCTGCATTTTAGTACGAAGCCCTATACTGGAATGATCATGCAGTGCCCTTGACACAGTTGACACCGAAACATTAAGCCGGTTGGCAATTTCTTTTATGGTGGCAGGTTTTTGTTCCATACGATTTTGGTGATCAGCTAATACTATACAAGGTATAAAAAGGAAATGATTATTTGAACTATGTTTTATAACTTAAACAAATGAAAGCCAGCAATGACAAAAGATTAATTGCAATAATGATATTGATTGCTTCGCTTATTTTTTTTATTATGGGTTTTATGTACCCACTGCTTCAATCGGGTTTTGGGATAGGGCCGTTCACCATTAAAAGCGATTATGTTTATATCAGTACTTCTTTTCGGTATTTTTTTGATAAGGGAGAGCTTTTTATAGGCTTGCTGCTGCTTTTTTTTACCATTATCTTTCCCATCATCAAGTATATCTTCCTTTTTCTGACACTGCTGGGCAAAAAATTTCCCCGGCACGGTGCTGTGGCTACTGCATTGGAAATCATTAATAAATGGTCAATGCTGGATGTCTTTGTTGTAGCAGTGCTGATTCTGAATATGAAGTTTGATTCCAGCATCATTGTATCTAAATTAGAAGCCGGCACTACCCTGTTTGCCATATCAGTAGTATTATTAATGACAAGTTCCTTTATTGCCAAAAAAATGATTGACCAAAACAAGGCTTAAATAAATAGTTTTTGGACAGGTTAGATCTTTTCGTTATTTTTTATGTAGAAAATTTTGCTTTTATGAATACCGTATTATCAGTTATCGTTAGAAAAGGGGGCTTGCCCGTAACAGTATTGCCAGATACAACCGTGATGGAAGCATTAGAAATAATGGCCGAAAAAAATATCGGGTCGGTGTTGGTGATGCAAAATGACAACTACCTGGGAATTATGACGGAAAGAGATTATTCCAGAAAAGTAATATTGAAAGACAAACATTCTACTACTACAAAGGTCTCCGAAATTATGTCAACTGATTTGCCTTCTGTAAAGCCTACAGATAGTATTGACCATTGCATGCAACTAATGACAGAAAAAAATATTCGTTACATGCCCGTGTTTGATAATAATAAACTCATGGGCATTATTTCTATGAGTGATGTTGTGAAAGAAACGATTTTAGCACAAAGAGAAACTATCAATCAATTACAAAATTATATCAACAGCTGATTTACACACTCATTAAATATGCAGCGAAGCCCCGTAAGGCTTCGTTTTTTTATTGGAGGCCGGAACTCCAGTTCCGACTAATTAAAGGGAACAGAGTTCCGTTGTCCCGGAAGCCGGAACTCTATTCCGGCAAATAAAATAACTGAGTTTCGTTATCCATCTTTTTCTTCTACCACCACCAAATCTTTCACTTCCACCTGCATGGCCAATAAGCCAATCTTCACTACTGCCCTTTTCCCTCTCAGTTCCATTACCTCCCCTACCTGGTGGTTTTTTTTCATTTTCACTTTATCACCGATTTTTATATCGCCGCCTATTTCATTAAATTTTAAATCAATTTTTTTCTGCATCTTGCTCACCACTTTCTTCTCATCTTTATTAAAGAGCAAAGCTTCCATTTGTTTTATTACTTTGCTTTTGTTCTCTTCCTTTCGCCACTCCAATAGCATTTGCTTTAACTTTCTCTCCATATCCTTCAAATAAACAATGCGGTCTTCCGCCACCCGGTTCTGCTCTTTCAACAGTTCCACTTGTTGTTGGTGCTTTTCTTTGTCCATCACTTGCAGCATTTCCTTTTTAAGGCGTTCATTATCTTTTACTAATTGGCTTAATCCTTTTTCCTTTATTTCAAGTTCCTGTAAATCTTGTTCTGTACGGTTTAACAATTTATCTAACCGAAACTGGTCCTCATCTACCAATTGCCGGGCACGGTTAATAAGATTTTTATCAAGGCCAATTCTTTCAGCAATAGAAAAGGTGTAGGAGCTTCCCGGCTTGCCAACTAATAATTTATATTGAGGCTGCAGGTTCTTTTCATCAAAAGCCATAGCGCCGTTAAGAATACCGGCTGTTTTCCCTGCCATTACTTTTAAATTCAGATAGTGTGTGGTTACAATTCCGAAAGCATGTTTTTTTGCCAGCTCCTGTAAAATAACTTCGGCAAATGCACCCCCAAGATTAGGGTCGCTGCCACTTCCCAATTCATCAATAAAAAATAAAGTCCGGCCATTTGCTTCTTCCATGAAATGTTTCATATGCAGCAAATGACTGCTGTAAGTGCTTAACTCAAATTCAATACTCTGCGTATCGCCAATATGAATCATCAGTTGTTTAAAAATTCCGAACTGTGAAGATGGATGCACTGGTACCAACAAGCCACTCTGCACCATCATTTGGAGTAAGCCAATGGTTTTCATCGTTACCGTTTTGCCACCGGCATTGGGGCCGCTGATAACTAAAATCCGTTTTGTATCATCCAATGTGATGGTGACAGGAATTGTTGGCTTACCAGTACGTTGATTATAGAGATACAATAAAGGATGATACGCTTCTACCAAATGAACATGGGCTTTATCAATAACAATTGGAAACTCACCTTTTATTTCAGCCGCCAGTTTTGCTTTAGCCCGGATAAAATCAAATTCACCAATTATTACATGCCAAGCAGTAAGTAAAGATGAATAAACAGAAAGTTTTGCCGTCAGCTCTCTCAAAATCCGATAGACTTCTTTTTGCTCATCGCTTTCTAATTCATAAACAGTATTATTCAATTCAATCGTTTCTTCCGGTTCTACAAAAGCTGTTTTGCGGCTATCACTTTCTCCGTGCAAAATTCCTTTTACAATTCTTTTCTGCTCGGCAAAAACGGCCAATACCCTGCGGCCATTCATAAAACTTTCTTCTATTTCAGCAAGATGCCCTTGCTTATTAAGTTTGGCAACTATCTTATCAAAAAGTCGTCGTAACTCATTTCGCTTTCGATACAAACTCATCCGGATATGCTGCAGGTCTTCCGAAGCATTATCTTTTACCTGACCGTAATCATCCAGCACATCATTAATCATTTCAGCAATTACTTTTTCGAAATAAGTATTGCTGATAACCTTTGCCAGTGCCCCGTAAGCTGTTTTTCTTTCTGCATCAAACCAACGAAATATTTTTTCTATACTTTCTGATAGCTTTCTAATCAGCTGTAGTTCTTCGCCGCTTAGCACTGCACCGGGGATGGACAGCAGTTTTAATTCTTTGGAGAGATTGAGAATATAATCGTTAGGAAAATAAATACTGTTGACCACCAATTGCCGGTATTCATGGCTTTGCCTTAATTCGGTTTCTACAAACTCCTTTCGGGTATGAATGCGCAGTTGCTGCGCCTTTGTACGGGCATGTTCGGTCTGGCAATAATTTGCCAGCAGTTCTTTTACCTTGTTAAATTCAAGTTGTATGTATGCTGATTCAGGAAAAAGTTTCATGCCTGCTTCGTTTCTGCGGTTTTAATGAGTTGCGAAATTAACGAGTCTGATTCAAGCAGGTTTATTTCTCTTTTTATTTTCATTTTTCAGGGAAAAATAGAATTAGCCGGAAAATCTATGTTTTAGCGTTTACAAGCCGTAAAAAATAAGAGTTGTTAAAATAATAATAACAAATTTCATTATGCATCTTTTTTATTGAACCGTTCGTAAATAAATTTGTTATATTATAATGTTAACAGACGGAACCGAATTCCTTTTCTAATGTTAATGACCTGCAAAAACAAGCTTATGTCATGCAACTTACAAAACAACCACTTGCCATGAAGCTAAATTGCACGAAATTTATATTGTTGAAATAAAAACTGATATTATGAAAACAATGCTGACGTTTGCAATTATTGGACTCACAACTCTTGTTTCCTGCGGGCAAAAATCAACTACTATTACTAAATTAAATACAGACAATAATAATATGGAACCAAAAAATCAACAAGCCCTGCCTGCCGTAGAAAAAGCCACTTTTGCCAATGGATGTTTCTGGTGTACTGAAGCTGTTTTTGAAGAACTGGAGGGGGTTATCAGTGCCACTTCCGGTTATATTGGAGGCAAAAATGAAAACCCTACTTATAAAGAAGTTTGTACTGGAACTACCGGTCATGCAGAGGCATTAGAGATTTTATATGATCCAGCTAAAATTACTTTTGATGAATTGCTCGCAGTGTTTTGGGAAACCCATGACCCAACAACTCTTAATCGTCAAGGTGCAGATGTGGGTACGCAATACCGCAGTGGTATTTTTTATCATAACGCCAAACAAAAAGAAAAAGCAGAAAAATATAAAACTGACTTAGATAAAAGCGGTGCTTTTGATAAGCCAATTGTTACCGAAATAACCGCTGCCAGTAAGTTTTATCTGGCGGAAGATTATCATCAACAGTATTTTGAACTAAACGGAAATTCAAATCCGTATTGCCAAATGGTAATACGGCCAAAATTAGATAAATTCAGAAAAGTGTTTAAGGAAAAACTAAAACAATAATCAGAAACCGTCCCGTTTTAAACTGGACGGTTTTTTTATTTCAACTTAACCCTTCGCAACTCCAGCAGGTTTACTGCATTTGGTGGAAAGTTTTTTACATTGGTCTGTACCAATCGCACCACTTTATCATACCACAGCGGCACCACCGGCGCATCGTCAATCATAATCTGGTCGGCCTGTTGGTAAAGTTTATAGCGAAGCGAATCATTATCTTCTTCAATAGCTTTTTCAAAAGCTTCGTCAAAGGCCTTGCTTTTATATCTTGTATAATTAGGTGGTGCAGGGTTTTTAGAATAAAAAACAGACAAATAATTTTCTGCATCAGGATAATCAGCAATCCAACTGCCCCGGAAAAAGGCAGCGGTAGAACTGGATGTCATTGTTAGCAATAAAGATTTTTGAACGACTTCTACTTGTACAGGGATGCCAGATTCTTCTAATTGTTTGGCAATAAAATTTGCCATGTCAGCGTAAATTGCAATGGTGAGTAATTTTATTTCGGGTAACCCTTTTCCACCGGAATAGCCAGCTTCTGCCAGCAGTTGTTTTGCTTTAGATGGATTGTAATTATAGCCTTTCACTACCGATGAATCAAAAGAGGGTAATCCCATTGGAACAAAACCAGATTCTGCTGGTGT
>JANORJ010000219.1:0-2662 GCA_031415255.1 Chitinophagaceae bacterium
GGCAAACGGTGAAGTTTAAAGAAATGATGAGTCTATAAGTAAAAGTATCGGGGTTAATTTTTTTATTTTTTTCTTCTACGAAAAATAAACTGGCCGCCTGTATCATTTACCGCACTAAAGGCTGAATACTTCGGTTCGGTAGCTGTAACAGCTACTCTGACTTTTTTCCATATATCGTTTGTGCTCAGGTAATCACTTCTGTTTTCCCGTAGTGATTTTATAAAACAATCTAAAAAAATACTGCTATCTGGCACCTCCTCTGCATTGCCACTGGTCATTACTTTGCGGCTGATTAGATTATTTTGTTCTGATAAAGTCCCTGGTCCTGCCTGTGGCATCGATCTGATTAAAGCACCACTAAAACAGGCATCGAGAACAATCAGTATATGTCTTGCATTTGCTTTTGTATAATCGAATATAATTTTTATTTCTTCTGAATTAATATATTCAAGGGGCTTTCCTTTTCTGGCATCTGTTGGAATAAGGTAACCCGATATATCGATCATAGTTCCATGTCCTGCATAAAAGATCAAAAGATTGTCATTGTCAGTCAGGGTTTCAAGTTTATTTCCAATTGCTGTAGTAATATCCTTCTTGCTTGCGTTATACAGCGTTAAAACATTGACCGAATCAAATGTATATTGATTCACTAAAATATCTTTTAATCGTTCGGCATCCCTGATCGGTGTTTCGAGAGTCCGGATATTGAGATCTATGTAATCTTTTTCTGCTATTAATATGGCATGGTATTTTCTTTTTTTCATTTCTTCTTCCAAATTATCTTTTGGGTTTTCATTTCCCTTTTTGTTAATGGTAATTGTAACCCCGGTTGAATTTCCCTTTTTATCTGTTGCTGTTATTTGTAGGGAGCGAAGGGTTGCGATTACTTTAATGTTTGCCATAAAGTAGCCGTTGCTTTCTACTACTGCATGTACTCCGTTAATTTTTACTGAATCAATACCTGCTTCATCGGTGGCAGTTCCTGATACTTCAATTACTGAACTGTCAGCTACAATATCAAAACCACGGTTGGCTGTTGGACTAATAAGTTTTATCACAGGGCCTTTTGAATCTTCCATGCCCCTAGTAAAAGCTTTTATTTCCAAATTCCTTTCTATCTTATTTAAAGTGCTTTCAAGCTGAGGTTGGCCCGGATCTATAATTAGCGAAAGCCTATTCAGGTCTCTTGCTTCTTCAAGGAAGCCTGTCTTTTCTAGAATATATGCTTTTACAAAAAGAATGTCTAAATAAGCCCTTTTAAATTCATTATTCAAAGCGATGTTATAGTGTGAGATGGCGGTATTAATATTAGTTAAGGCGAGATTTAAATTTCCCCTTGATACCAATGTTACAGCCGTTACAAAATCCCTGTAGATTTTGTTTATTCCATCATTGAGATAGGTTCTGAGATTTCTTTCACGGGATAATTGAAAATAAAAAGTCGCTGTATCAAATGCATTGAGCCTTATCAGCGGTGAAATAATATTGATATACGCCTTGCCATAAGACGGATTTTTTGCAATACAGGTTTTATAATCAAGAATGGAAGAATCATATTTTCCTGTCAGGTTATAAAAGTTTCCCCTTGTATTATAATATTTCGCAGAGTCAGGACTTAAGCAAATGGATTTGAAAATATCCTGCATGGCCGAATCTACCTGTTTCTTTTCGAACCAGGCTAAGCTTCTGCTTTCATAAGCATTCGAATTACCGGGTTCGATATGTATAATGTGTGTAAAATCCACGATCGCCAAATCAAATTGTTTTAATTGTGCATAAGCATAACCTCTTTTGGAATAGGCAAAGGCATAGCCAGAATCTATCCGGATAGCTGTGGTAAAATCACGGATAGCAGAATCGTATTTATTTTTTAATAAATAAGCAATACCCCGAAAACCATAGACATGGGTGATAGTAGAATCAAGATAAATTGCTTTTGTGAGATCCAGCAAGGCTGAATCAGGTTTTGGTGTCTTCAATTGGGAATAAGCATATCCTCTGTTTGCATAGGCAAAAGCATAATTCGTATCTATCCAGATGGCTTTTGAGTAATCTCGGATGGCTGCTACATATTGTTCTTTTTGAGCATAAGCAAATCCCCGGTCAGCATAAGCTTGTGTAAAATTGCTATCAAGGGCAATAGCTCTAGTAAAATCAAATACAGCCAGATCAGACTTGGTCATTTTCAAGTATGCATTTCCTCTGTTTGCAAAAGCAAATGAATAATTTGGATTCAGTTCTACGGCACTGCTAAAATCCAGGATAGCTGAATCAAACCAGGCTTTGCTATAATAAGCAAGGCCACGACAGTTATACGATTCGGCTTTGCCGGAGTCAATGCTGATAGCAATAGTAAAATTATAAATAGCAGCGTCATAATTTCCCTTGCTATAATATCCTGAACCTTTTTATATAAAACCCCGCTGTATCCTGTGCATTAGCAGAATAAAAAATAATTATAAACAGGGAACAGAAAATGGTTTTGGTAAAAAAGACGGTGAGTTTCATACTGTTTTATTTTATTCTCTTTTCAAAAATAAACTGACCACCAAAATCTCCTGCTTCTGAAACCGCAGCATATTGTGCAAGAGTAGATTTTACTTTTTTCGATACATCTTCCCATAAGTCTTTAGCACTTACATACCCTTTTGTATTTTCTTTT
>JANORJ010000220.1:0-2071 GCA_031415255.1 Chitinophagaceae bacterium
GGCGGCCCTAATGACTACTTAATCACTGATTAGGCAGCCATGGCATACTGAGTATTGCCATTTGAGTTTTTCGTATTCAGATTAAACTGCTAATTACGCAACGCAGTACATGCTTACACTCTCAAAGATCTATGCTGTCAATACCAAACGCCCCCTTTATTTTCTAATTAAAAATTAATAATTAGTAATTAATAATTTTAAACCTATTCAGCCGGTAAAAATACCACTATTTAAAATGCTGACAATATTTAAACCAAACCTTATACTTTTTTTTAGAAAAATGCAGTGATTCACTATTTACAAATCCAGTAGCTTTATCGCATGGAGAATACTACCCCAGAAGCGTTTTATAAAATAAGAATCATCGAATTAACAGGTGATAAAGCAAGGCAGAATAAAAAAAAATCGCAATTGGCCTGGCTTCGTTTTTTTTCACTCATTGGTGCTTTTGTGGCGGCATGGTTACTTTGGCCGTATGGCTTGGCTGTTACTTTACCTGCTTTTTTTTTATTGATAGCATTATTCATCTATTTTTTAAAGCAGGATATAAATAATAATGCAGCTATAGAAAATACCGAAAGGCTGATAGCCATCAACGAAACAGAAATATCAGTACTGAATCACCAGTTCTTTCATTTGCCGGATGGAAGCAATTTTCAGCATCCAACACATCCCTATACAAACGACCTTGACATTTTTGGCCGGGCTTCATTATACCAATACATAAACCGAAGCACATCTGAACAAGGAAACGAAGCAATAGCTAGTTGGCTTACTCAACCCAGCTCTGTGCCATTATTACTCCAAAGACAGGAAGCTGCTAAAGAATTAGCCACCAAAACCAAATGGCGGCAGCAGCTACAGGCTTATGGTGTGGCCGATGCTATAACAATATGCACTGAAAAAAAAATAGGCGAATGGCTATCGGAAGAAAATAAATTTATTCATAAACCGATTTGGAAAATACTTCAACTGCTTTTACCAGCTATCAGCCTTACCTTGCTGGGGCTTTATATAGCTGGTGCTATTGAATCGAACAGATTTTATCCTGCCGCTACCCTCTTAATGATTCTTGCTTTTAGTATTTCTAAAAAAGTAATACCGGCGCATGCAAGGCTTAGTAAAATTGCTCCGCAATTAGCTACCTTATCCAATAGTATTGCCTGGATTGAACAAACTTCTTTCAACAGTACTTATCTACAGGAATTAAAAAATGTATTTGACCATCATCCCGAAAAAGCTTCGCAGAAAATAAAAGGATTGACCCGAATATTAGAACGATTGGACTACCGGCTCAACTTCGTTGTATTTATTCCTCTCAACACTTTTCTGTTTTGGGATTTACAACAGGTGTTTGCCTTAGAAAAATGGAAAGAAAATAACAAACAAAATATTGGCCATTGGTTTAATGGGCTGGCAGATATGGAAGCAATTTGCAGTATGGGCAACCTTACTTTCAATCATCCCGCATGGACGTTTCCTGTTATCAGTACTGAAGAAGCCGTGTTTGAAAGTGAGAACCTGGGGCATCCATTAATTCCTCAAACCAAAAGAGTTGATAATAGTTTTTCAACCAAGGGTGTAAACCAATTAAATCTGGTTACCGGTTCTAACATGGCCGGTAAAAGCACTTTTCTCCGCAGCATTGGCATCAATATGGTGCTGGCTATGATGGGTGCACCTGTTTGTGCGGATAAACTTATTCTTTCACCAATGAAGGTGATGAGCAGTATGCGGATAAGTGATAATCTTGAAGAAAGCACTTCTACCTTTTATGCTGAATTGAAAAAACTAAAAGATATTATTGAAGCAGTAAATAGAAATGAAAAAGTATTCCTGTTACTCGATGAAATTTTAAGAGGAACTAACTCAGCAGATAGACATATCGGTTCCAAGTCACTCATCAAACAACTTATTCATCATAATGCTGCCGGTGTTTTGGCCACCCACGATCTGGAGCTGGCAAAAATGGCTGAAGAATATCCTGCAAATATTCAGAATTATCATTTTGATGTGCAAGTGGAAAATGATGAACTGTATTTTGATTACAAATTAAAAAGAGGCATCTGCC
>JANORJ010000221.1:0-5167 GCA_031415255.1 Chitinophagaceae bacterium
ATCGTTTTTCCTTCCTTGAATAATCGGAATGATTCAGCATGAGTATCGCCTTTCTTTTTACCAGTTCCTGTTTTCACGGGTCTTTCATCAGGCAATTCATTTTTTCTTTCTCTCTTTGGTGATTTTTCATGAATTAAAGAAGTAAGGTCGTTCTCCTTGCTGTAAGCAACGATAACATCTAAAAACTGCTGACCGTATTGTTTCACCTTCGCATCGCCAAAGCCGCTGATTTTTCTAAGCTCTGCTAATGTTTGTGGTAAATACAACGCCATTTCATCAATGGTGTTACTTCCCGCAACGATATAAATGGGCAAGTCTTTCTTGGCACATATTACTTCCCGAACCTTTCTTAATTGCTGGTGCAATGCTGGCCGTGGTGTATCTGTTCTTTTTTGCGAAGCACCTGCATAAGCATTGATACTGATAGAGGGCAACACAAATTTTTGCTTGCGCCGATGAAAGGATTCCATATCAAACTTTCCGGTAAACCCTTCTAACATAAATTTCTTCATAGCCAGTTGTGCAAATACTTCCTTTATACTGTCATTATATTCTTTAGAATGAAGGCGGCTGTCAGTAACGGCAGGTGATTGTTGTATAAATTGAATTACTAATCCAATTTCTGTTACAAAATAAGTAGCTGCGGCTTTTATTCGTTCTTGCAAAGGTTGATTTTCTTCCGGCGATTCGGGCTGCTGAAATAAATACTGCAGTTGTGTTTGAAACTTCTTTGCTGTTTCCTGTAGCTTATCCATTCTACCAAGGAGCTCTTCTGTCCAGGTAAATGATTCAGGATTGAAAGAAGAAGTATGCTCCATCAAATATTCCAGCAATTCTTTTCCGCTATTGATGGCTACCGCAAAATCAAAAGTGGAAAGCAGCACCGTTTGCTGGTAATGCTTTTTAGCTATTGCAAACTCTTGTTGCAGTTGATTGCTTGATGCACTTCGCTGAGAAAATTCCACAATCCTTGCATCGCTAAAAAGACTGGATGAATGAACCCGGCTTTGTAATACCATTCCTTCCAGATTAGTACAGCGGCTTAGGGCAACATAAACTTGCCCGGGAGCAAAAGCAGCTCCTGCATCAATGATGGCTCTTTCAAAAGTCAACCCCTGGCTTTTGTGAATTGTGATAGCCCAGGCCAATCGTAATGGATACTGAGTGAATGAACCGAGCACATCAGAATCCAATTGCCGTGTAGATTTATTTAAGGTGTAGCGAATGTTTTCCCATTTCTCCTTTTGCACTTCTATCTCTGCCGATTCTCCTTCACACTGCACAAATATTTTATCTTTTTCCAGCTTAGAAATAATTCCAATCTTACCATTGAAAAAACGTTTGCCTTTATCGGCCGCATCGTTTCTTATAAACATTACCTGTGCACCTACTCTCAGGTGCAGGCTTACTTCGGCGGGATATGCACGGTCAGAAAATTCATCCTGCACTTCTGCTTCGTAAGTAAAAAGTGGTGTGTCCAATCCGCCCAGCTCTCTTGCATTTATTTCGCTGGCTTTATTATTATGTGTTGTCAAAATAATATAACCATCTTGTTTGCTGCGTCGAAAAGTGGGTTGAAAACGAGTTTCTAAAATTTTCATTCCATCTTCATCTAGTTCATTATTGCGAACCTGATTTAGCACTGTAATAAACCGTTCGTCTTTTTGCCGGTATATTTTATTGAATTCAATATAAACTGGTGGCTCTTCCTGCAATACTTTGCTGTCGAAAAAATATTGGCCGCTGTAATAATCCGATAATAAACTCCACTCCTGTTCTTTTACCACGGGTGGCAATTGTAACATATCACCAATGAATAAAAGTTGAACACCGCCGAACCGCTCCGATGGCCGCTGACGGATATGCCGCAGCACGGTATCAATTGCATCCAGCACATCGCAACGAACCATGCTTATTTCATCAATCACTAATATTTCTAATTGCTGAATTACTTTTTTCTTTTCGCCATTAAAACGCAAGCGGCTGATAAGACTATGTTTGTTAGATACTTCGGCAAGCTTAGTATTCCTGCCTGCTGACTGAAAACCGGTCCCTTTTGTTTCTGGAATAAAGGGAGCCAGCGGTAACTGAAAAAAGGAATGAATCGTAACGCCGCCTGCATTGATAGCCGCCACACCTGTTGGTGCTACTACGGCCATTTGCTTGGGGCAATTCTCCCGGATGTATTTTAGGAAAGTTGTTTTACCTGTACCAGCTTTGCCAGTAAGGAATATATTTCGATTGCTCTGGTTGACAAGTTGAATTGCCAATTGAAACATTTCATTGTTAGTATCTGGAGTAAATGTTGCCACGGTATAATTTTTTGCCACGGATTACACAGATTAACACGGATTAGAAAACTAACCTTTTGTGCTCAAGACTTTTCTTGCCAAAATTGACAATAAGCCCAACTTTACATCCGGAAGCCTTCATATAATTAAGGGTTTGTGAAATATGTTCGTCTGATATGCCATCACGGCAAGATTTTATTTCGACAATGATATTATCAAACATAACAAAATCTGCAAAATATTTATGCTTTAACACAGTTCGTTTATAAACAATGTCATACTGTTTTTCTCTTTGTGTAGGAATTTCATTTATTGCCGCCTCTATTTCCAGGGCATCTTTATATACAATTTCCGAAAATCCAAAACCCAGCTCTCTATGAACCTCCATACAAATACCTATTATTTGATAGGTATCGTTGCGTTGAATGAGTTTTTCCATTATTAAATGTTTTAAAACCACAGACTACAAAGAATACACATTCTCTAATCCGGCCGCAGGCCGAAAAATCCGTGTTAATCTGTGTAATCTGTGGCTAACTGTATTTTATTCTTCTGTGGGCTTCACTCCCAACATCAGCAACTCATTCACCTGTATTTCAGTAATGTATTTTGTGTTGCCGTCCTTATCATTATAACTACGGTTCACCAATTTTCCTTCCACTGCTACTTCCTTACCTACGGCTAAATGCTTTTCAGCAATCTCCGCCAGCTTTCCCCACATCACCAGATTGTGCCATTGCGTCTCTGTTACTTTTTCGCCTTTGGCATTGCGATACACTTCGCTGGTGGCCATGCGGAAGTTGGCTACTTTCTTTCCGCTTTCAAATGTTTTTACTTCAGGTGCAGTACCGAGGTTGCCAATCAATTGAACTTTGTTTTTTAATGCGTACATGTTTTTCGTTTTGTGCTTCCGGGCCTTTACGGTTTTGCGGAAACGGGTTTTTAATTTATTTCAATCAACCAGTTACTATTTCCGATTGACAACACAAAGATGATAGTGCCGGGAAGCCGTAGTCGGTTTTTTACCCTTTACTTTCGACTGTAGCCGTTTGTAAACGATTGTACTTATTAAATAATAACCTATCTTATGCTCTCAAACCATTGACAGTATTATGCCACAGCCAAAAGAAGACTCTAAAACTTGCCTTGCATGCGATAAGCCAATAAAAGGCCGTTCCGACAAAAAATTTTGCGATGACTCATGCCGGAACAACTATAATAACGAGCTAAAGTCCATTACCAACAACCAGATGCGGAATGTAAACAATGCCCTAAGCAAGAACCGCCGAATACTAGAAGAGCTATTACCGGAGGGGAAAGAAATGGTGAAAACAACCCAGGAGAAATTATTACAAAAGGGATTTCTGTTTAAATACGTTACTCATTTATATAACACCAAAGAAGGAAGAACCTATTACTACTGCTATGAGTACGGCTATTTGCCGCTGGATAATGGTTGGTATTTAATTGTAAAGAAAAAGGAGGAACAGGGATAAAAACTTGCAACAAGAATCGCTTTATAACAAAAAAAGCTGCGGCATAATACCACAGCCTGTTGCGTATCTGCTTTAAGGTTATTCCTTTTTGCCGCCTCCTTTTAAAAGGGCCACAATAATAATAATGAATACCGCTGCGCCCACTACCCAAACCCAGGGTTGCATATACCAGTCAGCATCTTTTTTATTAATATCGATGTCAACATCTAACTTCTTTTCCTGTGCCCATAATTGCAGGGTAGGTAAAAGAGTAGCCATAAAAAAAATTGCCTTTATCATTGTTGATTTCATAACTGCATTTTAAATTGTCAATATTAATTTTCCTGATAGTTCGGACTTGGTAAATAAATTTTCATGCCGAAGCATAAAAAAAGAATTCAGCTTAATTTTTGGTTCTATTCGTAAAAAAAACACCTCCGCTGTGGATTTAATTACACAAATACAAGACAGATTTCCACACACTTCCACTGTGAATCCTTTTATTGATGCACTAGTCCCTTTACATTTGCAGCATGACCAACCCTGTAATTTGTATCGGAGCAGCATTAGTAGATGAATTATTTCATGCTACCGGGGAATTATTGCTTGCTACGACTACGGATGCTACTGTAACCAAAACCGCCGGAGGAGTTAGCCGAAATATTGCCCATCAGTTAGCTTTATTAGGTGTGCCAGTACAATTAATAACAGCAGTGGGAAATGACAGCGATGGCGACTGGCTAAAACAAGTTTGTACTTCCGCTGGCGTTAAATTGGATGCTACCATAACTAGAAACGGCCTGTCTGGAAAATACACCGGTATATTAAATGAAGATGGATCGTTATATACCGCCTTCCTTACCAATGCAGCTAATCATTTAATAACACCGGAACATTTAGAAAAACATACTGACTTATTGAAAACAGCCTCGTATTTATTAGCTGATGCAAATATTAATGTGGACACAGCAGAGTGGCTGCTTGCTTTTAGCAATGAAACGGGAATTCCTTTTGTAATAGAACCAGTTTCTGTGCCTCCGGCAAAAAAATATAAAAACGTAAATCTCAATGGTCTTTATTTAATTACACCTAATGAAGATGAGTTACCGGTACTTTGTTCTGAAAAAGCTTTTTTTACACAGCAACAGATAGAAGAGTTACTGAATAAGGGCATCAAAAATATCTGGCTACACAATGGCCAGCACGGTTCTGCTTTATATAACAAAGAAAAATCTGTCACCCTCCATGCGCCATCTATTGAAGTGGTGGATTGCACTGGCGCCGGTGATGGATCTTTGTCCGGATACATTTTAGGTAAGCATTTAGGCAAAGATGATATTGATTGTTTAAAATTAGCCCACACATTGTCCGCAGAAATATTGCAAGTGAATGGGGCTATTG
>JANORJ010000222.1:0-1901 GCA_031415255.1 Chitinophagaceae bacterium
CAAAACTGGTTATAAAAAAACAGGAGCTTTTACCTATTTTCACATCACATTTTATATATGCAACGACTAAAACCAGAAGTGGACATTGTGCAGGATATTCTAAAAGCAGTACTGGTAGCTCAGCCACATTCATCATTTACACAAAGCCTGCTAAATCAATATCAGGAGAGGGGAGGACTGAGTAAAAAGCAATTAGAAGGTTTGTATAGTAAAGCAACTAAAGTAAAAGATATTCCACCCGGTAAGATGGCCACTTTAGAAGCAATTATTTTGCGTAAGCATTCAAAACATAAATCTGAGTTGCCTGCTCCCGCCCCACTCTATGTAAAAGATGAAGAAGCCGGTAAAATGATAAATGCCATATTAGATAAATATCCGGAACATAAACGGGTACTTTTTTTAAGATCGAAGTATGATAATAACGAGGTGTTGGCCGTAGCAGAAATAGCTGATTTGCAGAAATTTAATAAACTACTGAAATAGTACCAACAATAAGTAAGTCATAAGCTCCAAAACAGTCTTGCAAAATAGAGGTATCTTACTGAAACTTTGTTATTGGCAGGCAACCATTCAGAAATGTAACCCGATTAATTAATGTAACACTACCAAAATTTGCTATCTGCAGATGAACTAACTTTTCATGTTGAGGCTTGTGCTCTCAATAAAAGGGAGAGCCAGAAAATCTTATACGGCTCTTTCTACGGTTATGCTATGGCCATCTGCGACCGCTACACCAGCAAACAAGATGATGCAGTGGAGATTCTAAATGACGGGTTTCTGAAAATATTTAAGGAAATACATCACTACAAGCCGGCATATACCGATGTTGTCAGTTCCTTTAAAGGTTGGCTAAGGAAGATAATGGTCTATACAGCGATTGATCATTTCAGAAAGAACCATAAACACCAAATGGTTACACAATTAGATGATGTGGTGTACCAAGTGGCTACTGTTAGTGAAGATGCGATTGCTAAATTATCTTATGAAGAAATCATTCGTGCCGTGCAGGAATTGTCGCCGGGTTACCGAACGGTTTTTAATTTATTTGTAATAGAAGGAATGAGCCATGAGGAAGTGGCAGGTCAGTTAGGAATTTCCATTGGCACTTCCAAGTCTAATCTTTCTAAAGCAAGGAAACAGTTGCAGAAAATTCTATTTAAACAAAACGAAATACAAGTTACCAAAAATGCAGTTTGACGAATTTGATAAAAAAGCTAAAGATGCAGCTGATCACCATCACCCGGCTTATCATGAGCAGGCATGGGTAAAGATGGAGAAGTTGCTGAACAAGCACCTGCCGCAAAAAGAAGATAACAGGAGAAGGTTTCTTTTCTTGTGGCTGCTATTATTAGGTCTAAGCGGGGTAGGTCTTTTTATTGCCAGATCATGGAAAGAAAAAAAAGCAATAGTAGCTACGAAACAAAATGTGCAGCTGAAACCGGAAATAAATCAACTAATTGGCACTGACCAAAAAACAGACATAACTATAAATGACAATACGGTTGCAGATAAAAAAAATAATGTAAGCAGTGTTGTTACAAAAGAAAATATCCCAGATTCTGATTTCTCTACACCTGTCCAATCTGGACCCTTGTCTCAAAATAGTAACAAGCAAAAGAATAAGAAGGCTCCGATATCTGCTTCATCCGTTACTAAAACAAAAAAAGTTCAACCAGTTGTTAAGGATGTTAACCCAGTCGTTAACACTGATAATAATATCTGGCAGCAAAATATCGATGCCAAAAATATACCAGCAGACAATAAAACAACCGAATCGTTAGCTACAATTAAGCAAAAGCTGGTTAATGATGTTATTATCACTGATAAAAAGCAGGGGGAACCGCTGGTTGTAAATACTCCGACGGTTGTTATCAATGATAAGCAAGCAACAACCGAAACTA
>JANORJ010000223.1:0-3547 GCA_031415255.1 Chitinophagaceae bacterium
CTTTAATACTTTTTTAATTCAGCGGCTAAGCGATAGCCTGAAAGAATTGAACATCGAAGTAATAGTGCCCGATAAAAAACTGGTTAATTTTAAAGAAGCATTAGTGATGGCTTTTATCGGGGTGCTTCGCTGGCGCCAAGAGTATAATGTGTTATCTTCCGTTACCGGGGCGGCACGAGATAGTATTGGCGGAGCATTGTGGACGGGGCAGGAAGCTTGATTTTTAAAATTGTACCAAAACCTTTTCTGCAATGGCAGTTGTTAAAAAAAATAGTCCGGCAATAATGGGAAATCCTAGTTTACCTGCTAGGGATTCAGTAGCGGAAGCCATACAATTCAAAAAAATACAAAAAAGATTTCCACAACAGTTCGAACATATATTTCCTGATAAGCTGGCACCAAGAACGGTTATCATCATTCCATCGCTTACGATGGACAAAGAAATACTTTCCAAGATAACCGGCGTTAATCATTACGAAGAACGGCTGCTTTGTATGCTGATGCTGCTCAGAATGCCCCGCACCAATGTTATTTATGTAACCAGCGAAACTATTGACCCAATTATTATAGATTATTACCTGCACATGCTACCCGGTATCACCGGTTATCATGCACAGCGACGACTAACATTGCTGAGTTGCCATGATTCCTCCTCCAAGCCATTAATTGAAAAAATATTAGAAAGGCCAAGGCTTATTCAGCGGATAAAAGATTTTATTCCTGCCGATCATGAAGCACATATGTCTTGTTTTATCGTTACAGAACAGGAACGTTCGCTGGCAGTACAGCTGCAGTTGCCAATCTATGGCTGCGACCCGGATTTATATGAATTGGGAAGTAAAAGTCATGGTCGAAAATTATTCCGTGAATGTAATCTGTCTGTGCCACCCGGTTATGAAGACCTGCATACCGAAGAAGATATTATTGACGGATTAACAAAATTGAAACAACAAAACCCTGCACTAAGAAAAGGAGTGGTGAAAGTAAATGATGGCTTTTCTGGTGATGGTAATGCTGTTTATTCTTACAACGGTTCTGAAGAGGCCGCTGATTTAAAAAGCTGGATAAAAGAAAACTTGCAGCAACGATTGAAATTGGTAGCAGAAGATCTTTCTTATGAAATGTTTTTGCAGAAGTATGAAAGTATGGGTGGCATTGTAGAAGAATTTCTAGAAGGTGAACAAAAAGAATCTCCATCAGTGCAATGCCGGATAACACCCAATGGAAATGTTGAAATTATTTCAACTCATGATCAGGACTTGGGCGGCGAAAGCGGACAAGTATATATCGGTGCACAATTTCCTGCATCGGCGGCGTATGCGGTGGAGCTGGGAGTAATGGGAAGAAAAGTGGCCGAAGCCTTAAAGAAAAAAGGAGTGCTGGGGCGGTTTGCGATTGATTTTATTTCTGTAAAAGAAAACAATGGATGGAAACATTTTCCCATTGAAATCAATCTGCGAAAAGGTGGTACTACCCATCCATTCCTGATGCTGCAATTTTTAACCGACGGTATTTATAATGCGGATGAAGGAACTTATTATACTTCCAAAGGACATTTAATCCGGTATTATTTCTGTTCGGATAATTTAAAAAACGATAAATACCGTGGCCTTAGTCCGCATGACTTGATAGATATTGCCATGGTAAACGACCTGCATTACGATGGCACTTCTCAGGAAGGGGTGATGTTTCACCTCATCGGTGCCTTATCCCAATATGGCAAACTCGGCGTTGTTTGCATCGGCAGCACCCCAGAAAGGGCCAGGGAATTTTATGCAAAAATTGTGGCAGTGTTGGAGAAGGAATGCTAAGCTCCCTTTACCCCTCTTATTCCCTCATTCTTATTCTGTTAGGAGAAAATAAAATTGAGTAAATTCAATTTTCGTCTCCGGTCCCTTAAACCTGCAAACCACCGATAATGAGGGCCATATCTATCAAAAAAAAATCAAGCAAAAAAAGTACAAATCCCACCGGGATGTCTTTGTTATTGACTTACCGTATTGTTAGGGCGGATGGTTGGGAGTTGAAGGTGGAAACGAAAGAGGGTGAAGAGTCAGTATTTCAAATCCGCTTACCAATCAATCATTCTTAATTTATCAATAAGAACATGAAATTATTTACAACCTTTTTGCTAACGCTGTTTGTAACGGCAATATCCTTTGCCCAAAAAACAAAGCAGGACACTTTGAGAATGCTGTTGCAAAATTCAACTTCAGATTCAGTAAGCTACCTGGCAAATATGGAATTGGGATTTTATTTTTCAGAGAGTAACAGAGACTCTTCTCTTTTTTATTATGAATATGCTTTACAAATTGCCCGAAAGAACGGAAAAAAACTATCTGAAGCTTCTGCATTAGCTATGAAAGGATATCAACTTAATATGAAAGGGTTGTACTCCGAGTCATTACAAAGTTTTTTGCAATCATTCAGCATTATTGACGAAACTAAAACCGAAAAAAACAGCTGGATGTTTTCTCCTGGTTATGTTGGAACTCAGAATACATACAGGTCGGCTGTTCTGGCAAGAAGCCAGGCAACCTATTCTACATTAATGCGGAATACGCAGAATGTAGCAGAAGAATTAATATATCTGAAAGAAAGCATTAATACCTCTAAGACCATTAATTATCTATGGCGGGCAGCAGTCTCAGAATTAAACCTTGGAATGGCCTACTTGAAATTGAACAGGCTGGACTCTGCATTGTTTTATACAACAGATGGTTTGAAAGTTTTAAGGCAAACAAATGATAGAAAATATGAAAGCGCCTTATTGCTTGTATTAGGAGAAATATACCTGAAAAAAGGAGAAAGAGAGCTTGCCAAGCAATGTTATCATGCAGCTTTGCAATCGGCTCTGCATAGTAATGGCAGTAGCTATGTTTGCTGGAGCTATTTTGCTTTATCAAAATATTACATAGAAGAGCAGCAGAAAGATTCGAGCCTGTATTATGCAAAGAAAACGCATGACATCTATCTGGTATCAGCCACACCTACCAATATCTTTACCATTGGTGATATGTATCAAAATCTTTTTAAATCGTACCACTTAAGAAATCAGTTTGACAGTGCTTATAAATACCAGGGATTTGCGCTACTTGCAAATGACAGTATTAATAAAAACAGAATCCAAAGCCTAGCCAATTTTCAAAACGCAGGTTTCAAAGAACAAATCCGGTTAAAAGATGTGGAAAAGGAAAAATTAGAATACAAGGGCAAAATAAAGATGTATGCTATGCTGACAGGCATTGGGATATTTATGCTGATTACTTTTTTACTTTACCGGAATAATCGTAACCGGAGGAAGGCAAATGAACTGCTTCAACAACAAAAGGAAGAAATAGAGGTACAGAAAAAAAATGTGGAGGGAACATTGGCTGAACTTAAATCAACTCAATCCCAACTCATCCAATCAGAAAAAATGGCATCGCTTGGTGAACTGACAGCTGGCATTGCCCATGAAATTCAAAACCCGTTAAACTTCGTCAATAATTTTAGCGAAGTAAGCAATGAGTTACTTGATGAAATGAAGGATGAGTTTAAAAAAGGC
>JANORJ010000224.1:0-1856 GCA_031415255.1 Chitinophagaceae bacterium
TCAATTATATGAACCATCCAACCACCAAAAAAATCCACAATCACAATGGTTAATAAAACAGTACCGAGTATGCCAGCACCAACCCAATTGATAATGCCAAACTGGTTTGCACCACTCCAGTCACTTATTTTTATGATAACAACAGCAAGAGCCGTATGAATGAGGAGATGAATAAGGGTTAATCCAAAATTTACAGCAGCATGACGAAACCTTGTTTTTTTAAACCGCAACTGCAGCAGCGGAATAGCACCTTCCAAAATCCAGAAGAATAAAAGTCCGCTAACAAGGATGGCCATCCGTTCAAGAGGCCGATCTTCCAGGTTTTGAAAATAATGAATGATGTTATCCCACATGGTAAATCGTTTTCAGGCAAAAGTTACGAAGGAAAAAATAAGAAAGTTCTTTTAACCAACAGCATCTTGTTCAATTTCAGGAAATTCATGTTTACAATCAAAACAATGATTTACTTTATCAATGGTCATTGCATAATCGCCCAGAAAAAAAGTAGAAACAGCACTAAGCCAGTTGATGGCTTTGCGGGGAGTACTTACCAGTTCAACATTATGTGAACCGCATTTTGGACAAACAACGGCCAGCTTTTGTTCTTTTCTTAATTGACTTAAAATTTCCCATGCCCATTGTGCATCCTCTTTTGCCACCATTATTTTAATACCACCAACGGCGTTGGTAAGAATGGGGTCAATGGTCACCGTGTTTTCATCTTTCAGCCAGCAAGCAATACCTTCTGCTTCCAGGACACCCTTGGCAATATGAGCTTCTACATAGTTATTATATGAGTTAAGCAGAATAAAATCCATAAACAAATATAAATGAAAAGCCCCGTCTCGTATAATACAAAACGGGGCAACAAAAAATTGTTTTAATTAACGGCCATATTCATCCCCATATTCTTCTGCATATTTTTCATACCGCTTAATCATGTCAATATTTTTCTTTTCTATGTCGGTTAGAAAGCCTTTTATGTTAACGGTGTTTGGCACATACCAATCCTGCATTTCAAACTGCTGACGAAGATTTTTTTTATTAAAACAATAACCATGACGGGCAAATATTTCATTACGCATAAACTCCAAGTCTTCTTTCATCAGGTTTTCTACATCTTTTGCTTTTAGCAAACGCTGAGAGGCTTCAGGATAATCGCCGACATCGGCTTTGTAAGAAAAACTTTTCCGTTGTAGTTGGTATTCTTTTTCAGCACGGCCTTTGGCAAACGGTTTCCAGCCACCATTTATTACATCCAGTTCCGGATCGTACAGTACAAAATTAAATTCCCCATCGTCTTTATGGTCGCCGGGTTCTTTTGCATTGAAAAAATAATTATTTCCTTCTTTATGAAAAGTACCCCGGAACGGACGGTCATTGCCACCCACAATGGTGCGGCCAACTACTGAATCGCCTGCTACTTTTGTAATCAGCATCGTTATTTTGTTAGTACCAAACGGACCAACAAAAGAACCCAATAGTTTTTCGAAAGGGCTAGGTGCTGGTACCGGAGTAGTGGCGGTGTTTTGTGTTTGCGCAGTGGCAGTATCAGGGTTTTCGGTAGAAGTTTCTTTCTCTGTTTTTGCCTCGCTTTTTTTAGAGTTACAGCTAAGTACAAAAGCACCAGCCAGCATCAGCAACAAAAATTTTCTCATGGTGAAAGGTTTAAGTTTGTAGTGGTTATTATTTAGTTACTTCTAAAATTAGCACAAATTATTAGTCGTACAAATATTTGGAATGCGGGGCTGCTGCTGGCACTGGCTTTTTTTTGCTGGTTAATGGCGGATATTACCATGGCTTATATTCCCTACAACACAGATGTGGGTTTTCTCCGCATTAAGCAGCAATACATT
>JANORJ010000225.1:0-3281 GCA_031415255.1 Chitinophagaceae bacterium
ACCTGTAAACATACTTTCCATTGCCTATGGCCTTAAAGGAAGCTATCATGAAATAAGAATACCTGTGCCTAAAGGGAAATTAAGGGAGGCTATTGAAGTTCAAGAGCAAATTACTAATCAATTATTTTAATTGCTATTCCATTGATTGCGCAATCAACTCCGCCACATCCATCACTTTCACCGTATCTTCTTTCTCCGCCAGTTTCACTCCATCCGTCATCATCGTATTGCAAAATGGACAGGCTGCTGCAATAATAGAAGCCCCAGTGCCAATAGCTTCGTGGCTGCGTTCTATATTTACTCTGGTAATTCCTTTTTCTTCCTCCTTAAACATTTGTGCACCGCCTGCACCGCAGCAAAGACCATTGCTTTTGCAACGTTTCATTTCTACTAATTCTGCATCTAATGCTTCTAAAACTTTTCGAGGAGCCTCATAAATGTTATTAGAACGGCCAAGGTAACAACTGTCGTGGTAAGTAATTTTTTTGCCTTTAAATTCACCACCTTCTTTCATTTTTATTTTTCCCTCATCAATCAGGCCTTGCAAAAAAGTGGTGTGATGAATAACTTCATAATTGCCACCCAGCTCAGGGTATTCATTTTTAAGTGTATTGAAACAATGCGGGCAGGCGGTTACTATTTTCTTAATGCCATAATTGTTTAAGATTTGAATATTCTGATAAGCCATCATCTGAAACATAAATTCATTACCGGCCCGCCTCACTGGGTCGCCGGTGCACATTTCTTCTTTGCCAAGAATGGCATAGTTGATGTTGACTTTATCAAGAATAGTGACAAATGCTTTGGTAATTTTTTGTGCTCGTTGGTCAAAACTACCAGCACAGCCTACCCAGAATAAGACCTCTGGGCTTTTTCCATCGGCAAATAGTTCAGCTACGGTTGGAACCTGCATATTTTTTAAATTCAATAACAATATTACTTAAAACACCTCACTTATCAACCCCATCCAAACCCGCCCCAGGAAACTACGAGGAAAGCAAGCACTGCCAATGCAATGACTACTAATCCAACAGATATCCATCCAAGTATTATAGCAGTTTTTGCTTTTTTGTCATTAGGATTTTCTTTTTTTGCTTGGTATCCCAGTACCAATGCCAAAACAGTACCCACTATTGCAGCAAGGCCACCTATGTAGGGAATGGGTAAAAAAAGACAAACAAGTCCAATAATGCCAAATATCAAAGCCGTTTTACCTTTGTCTTTGTTCCCATCGGCTTTTGCAGGGTTATATCCTTTCCTGACTTTCCATTGAAGAAATTTGACAGCTATTTTTTCTTTCAGTTTTAGTTTTCTCCCTGCCAGTTTTTGCACTTCTTTCATGGACAAAGTGGAAAAATATTGATATGGATTTGCCGGGTCAGTTAAAGTTGTTGCGGTGACGACAACTGATGACACGGATGGGGTGGTGGCACTATTTGCCCTTAAACAAAGAAACGAAAGGCAGATAAAAACAATATACTTTTTCATTTAGTCAGGTTTAGTAAAAAAAAAGAAAACAAAAAAATTGCTATCTTATCAGGAAACTTATTTTTGTTAACCACTGTATGAAGATGAAGAAATTTTTTCAAAAATTGACAAACTGGGAAATGTGGAATTTCTATGTTCTGTATTTCCCTATTTTCCCTGTGTGGTTATGGTACTGCCTGCGGAGTTGGTCAGTTTGGTATTTCAGTTCATCTAACCCTACTATTACTTTCGGTGGATTTGAAGGGGAGGGCAAAAAGGAAATGTATGATCAATTGCCACCCGATTCTTATCCCCGTACTATTTACATCATGCATGACATATCTTTTGCTGAGGTGCTGAAAAAGATTGCAGAAGCCGGGTTCACTTTTCCTTTTATAGTAAAACCCGATGTTGGCATGAAAGGAATTCTTTTCCGAAAAATTGATAATGAAGAACAATTAATGAAGTATCATGAAAGGATTCCGGTGGAGTATATTATTCAGGATTTAGTCAGCCTGCCGGTAGAAGTGAGTGTTTTTTATTATAGGTTTCCGTGGGAACAAAAAGGAGTTGTCAGTGGTTTTATTGATAAAGAACTATTACAGGTAAAAGGAGATGGCCGGTTAACATTAAAAGAATTGGTAGCCATCCATCCCAGTGCAAAATATAGAATGGAAGAGATGGAACACCGTCATGGTCATCGTTTTGCAAGAGTTATTCCTGATGGTGAAATATTTTATTTGTCATATGCCGGTAATCATAACAGGGGTGCACACTTTACCAACCTTCATAAAGAGATTGATGAAAACCTGCATAAAATATTTGACGGCCTCAGCCATTACAACGGAAAATTTTATTATGGCCGTTATGATATAAAAACAACTTCTATTGAAGATCTGAAGCAGGGTAAAAATTTTTCGATATTGGAATTTAACGGATGCGGGGCAGAGCCTAATCACATTTATGATTGTGGTATGAGCATCTGGCAGGCTTACGGCGTTATCCTTCATCACTGGAAAGTGTTATATAAAATAAGCCGCTACAATCATAAAAACGGCATTCCCTACTGGTCGTTTCGCCGTGGCCGGAAATACCTTGCCGATTCCAAGAGGCATTTCAAAATGTTGGAGAAGTATGATTAACCAGGAAAACGGTACTCTGTTTCACTTTTTTTTAAACCGTATGTAGTTTCGTTCTCTTAATCCCATAACTTCATCAAAAGGAATAATAGATGAATGCTGATGAAAAAATGCTGCTGCTACGCAATTACGATCTATGGTGCCATCTTGACGATCAGGAATATAAAGATTTGAATGTTGCTCACCAGTTTATCGAAGCGAAAAAAGGAGATTATATTTATTTCGACTCACATCATCTCAATAAGCTTTATTTTGTAAAAGATGGCTACATAAAAATTGGTTATGTAGATGAAGATGGCAATGAAATCATTAAAGAAATAATTAAAGAAGGAGAAATATTTGGGCAGTTTGCACTCGAAAGAACAAATCTGAATGGCGAATTTGCCCGTGCCTACAAGGGTAATGTAAGCCTTTGTGCATTCACCATTGAGGACTTTGAAAAACTACTGACAAAAAAACCCGGGCTGGCCATTAAATATAGTAAGCTGGTGGGGGAGAAACTGCGTCGGGCTGAGTTTCGTTTAATAAGTATGCTGAATAAAGATGTTCGGTATAGGTTGTTATCTTTCTTTTACCATCTGGGCATGATGGAAGGTTATGACGGAAGTACAGTTTCCTATGCTTTTACTAATTTTTTGACACATGATGATGTGGCAAAACTGATTGGTAGTGCTA
>JANORJ010000226.1:0-5205 GCA_031415255.1 Chitinophagaceae bacterium
GCTGTTCGTTTAGAACAGCCCCTTTATTATTTATAATTCAATCTAACTATTAATTATCCCAAAATACTTTTCCAAATAAACTTGTTCTTTGTGTAACATTAGGATTTGAGTTAACCTCATCCTGCGGATAATAAAATATAGTAGGAATGCCACCAGTTAAAATCGATGTTGGGGAAGGCGATAATACTGGAAATCCTGTTCTTCTAAAATCAGTATATGGTTCAAGAGAGACTCCGTAATTAGCCACATACTTTTCTTCAATAATACGCTGCAATTGTTGAGTAGTTGTGCCACTAAGTGTGCCATTTGCTGCCAGATAGGTTGTGATGTCTGGAGCGGAAACGCCGGCAGCTTGCATAGAAGCTGTTATCCCATCTGTAAAAAAGGTCTGAGCAGATCCGGCAGAAGCAAATCTAAGAGCTGCTTCTGCTCTGATAAAATTATACTCTGCAAAAGTTAGCATCCTTATTGGAGCATCCCCTGTATAAGTTATGGAATTTGCTCCTGAAGAAGGTGTTCCACCTGCATTTGGCGCAGCCGTAGCCATTATACCTACACGGGTTTGTGCACCTCTTAAAAAGGTATGCAATCTGCTATAAGCCCATGACTGTATTTCACCTGGCAATGCACCACGATACGTAGCAGGAGACGAATTGTAAGGGAATGGGGTAAAATAAAAAGGCCTGCGGGGGTCAATTCTGGTATTCATCATGTCTACCAAATTCTTATGCGGAAAGAATTGATCTAAACGACGAACTTCAAACTGATCAATAGGATTCTGTGCATTAGTAGCATTTACAAACGGCATTTGAAAATTATCAGCATTGGCTAAAATAAAATTAGTGCCTGCAGATGCAATTAATGCGTCAATATTTGTTTTCGTTTGCGCAGCATTTATTTCGCTGGTGCGTAAAAAAAGACGCAACTTAAGTGTATTTGCAAATTTAATCCACTTAGGTCTGTTGCCACCATAAATTGTTTCATTAGTGCCCGGAGAAATGGCAGAAGTAGCCTGATTCAGATCTGCAATTCCATCGTTAATCATCGTAATTAACTGAGGATAAATAGCAGCATCATCATCATATTTAGGAGCAGTGATGAGTGTACCTTTCAACGCTTCGCTGTATGGAACATCACCCCACATGTCAACAATCCGGCTGAATGTATAGGCTTTAATAACTTTTGCAATACCACTATAGTGTGGGCTTCCTGCACTATTGGAGATTACATAATCGCAGTCTGGTAAAATGGTAGCATAAAAATTGCTCCATAAATTATTCACATCTGTGCTTTGAATATTGTAGCGTTCATACTCAAGTGACTGAGTACCGGCTGCACCTTGCCCGGCAAATTGCTGTGCCCAAAGTGATGTGAAACGATGGATATCACTACCATGTCCGAACCCAACATTAACCGTAATATTCGTTAACACATTCTGAATAGGGGGGGCAGTAAGGGCATTGGGACTTGTGTTAATATCAAGATTTTTATCACAACTGCCCAGTGTTAAAATAGAACCCAGCAGCCCCAGTTGAATCAATTTTATGTATGATTTCATATTTAATAAATTTAGTGAGTTATAAGTTTATTTTCAGAAACACACCTACGTTTCTCACACTTGGCAATCCATTAAATTCAAGACCTTGTGCATTACTTACGCCAAGTACGTTGTTTTCAGGATCGAAGTGAGGATAATTGGGTGCATGTAAAAAAAGATTGCGTCCTGTAATTCCAAATTCTGCACCTCCAAGTAAAGTCTTTGCAAACACTTTGGAAGGAATCTTATAACCCAGTGATAATTCACGAAGACGAACCCAACTGGCATCAAATACATAGCTTTCACCAGTACCGAATGCAAAAAATGTTCCCCAATATTGATTAGCGGTAACACCTATAGTATTCTTGTTGCCATTTGGTAGTACACCATCAATAATATATGGAGTGGTAGATGTACCATTTGCATTGAAACGAGGAAATTCAGCAGTTTCTTTGGCAACGCCTGAACGACGAAGGTCTCCAATATTTCTGCTGAAAACATCTCCACCTTGACGAATGTCAATGAGGAACGACAAA
The DNA here is from genome assembly GCA_031415255.1 of Chitinophagaceae bacterium. GTDB lineage: Bacteria > Bacteroidota > Bacteroidia > Chitinophagales > Chitinophagaceae > JJ008. Next base: position 2,074 of record JANORJ010000226.1, read on the forward strand.
GTAAAGCCTTTATAAGTAAAATCGTTGGATATACCCATCGTCCAATCTGGATTTGGGTCTCCAATCTGAGCATTATCTACAGCCAATTGAGGAAGACCTGTTGCCGTTAAGGCTAACTCACCAGCGGCAGTTCTGCGAAATACGGAACCAAATAAAATACCGTAAGGTTTACCTTCTTCTAGCCTTGCATTAGGAGTAACAAATCCCGCCAAAACAATATTTGGAACACCTTTGGCAAGTTTTTTTGTAATAGTACGAATACGGCTGTAATTCATACTGATTTCCCAATTGAAATTAGGAGTCTTAATGGGTGTAATAGTAAGTAGTGATTCAAATCCTTTTGTTTCTAATTCCCCTGCATTGGTTGTAAAACCAGTAATACCAGAAGAAGGAGAAGAAGGAACACTGAAAATAATATCTGTGCTATTACTTTTATACCATGTTAGTTCGAGGCCTATCCTGTTTTTAAAAAGACGCATCTCAGTTCCCCACTCAATACTTCTGGTAAATTCAGGAGAAAGATTGGCATCTCCTGCTGTGTTACCGTAAGTAAATCCGTTTTGGCCATTGTAAGGAAATGATATAGTAGGGCCAAAACCATCAGCAGCACCGCCACCCACAAAGAATGTATTTGTGGCATATGCGCCGGCTTCTTTACCAACTTTGGCATAGTTGGCGAATATTTTTGCAAAGCTGATAATTTTATTATCTCTTAGCCCGGGGATTGCTTGGGTTACATCAATCGTACCTGCAAACGCCGGATAAAAGAAAGATCTCTGATTTTCGGAAAAAGTTGAAGAGTGGTCATTTCTTCCACTTACTTGCAGTGTTGCAATTCCCTTATACCCAATAGAAAAATCACCATATAGACCCACCAATAATTGCTTAGCTCTTGAGTTAGAAGGGTTAAATACCGAAGCATTAGTAAGGTTTCGGAAACCCCGTACTGAAAGTGTACGGCCAATTACTCTGGTAAAACGAAAACCTCTCCAGGCAGCTTCATTACCAAGCAACAGGTTCAGGTCAAAATCTTTAATCTTTTTCTTAAAATTTAGGTTTAGGTAGGAAAAATAATTAAACGTATTGTCATTATCCTCCAATATAGCTCCAGCTCCCCCAGAGGCAGTATTAGCCTGTCCTAAGGCACCAATTTCATCATAGGCTTGTACTTGACGATTATAAAAATCTCCACCTAACTTATAGGTAATATTAAACCAAGAGGTAAGGTCAAGCTTAAAGTTAACATTACCGATAAAACGACTTACATAGTCATCATTTTTGATAGCTTCAATTGCCCATAAAGGATTATCAGTTGCATCAAAATAAGTAGCTTTACTTCCATCAGGATTGAAAGCCGGGAAACCATTTAGATTAATGTTTCTTGGTAAGAACCAACCTCTGAAAAGTGGGTTTGAAAGTTGATTACCTTGTTGAGTTCTTCTAGAACGGCTATTGATATATTGACCGTTAAATCCAACATTAAATTTGTCGGTAACTTTTGTATTTGCCACAAAAGAAAAATTGTTCCTTACCAACCTGTTATTTTTTATGACACCTGTTTCATAGAGATTACCAAGGCTTAACCTGAAGGTGGTTTTAGAATCCCCGCCGGTAAAGGAAATATTATTTTGGATATTCATTCCTGTCTGAAACATATCAGTAACATTGTTAGGATATGCTGCAAGCTGTTCAGATTTTCCAAGAAAATTAGTTACTGTTTGACCTAAAATTTGTGGACCCCATGAAAGGTTTGAGTTGGGATTGAAAGCACCTCCCTGAACGCCACCCTGTGCATATTCATTCTGATATTCAGGAGTGCGGTTAACAGTAACCCATTGAGTAGAATTGCTGTATTGTATATTGTTTTTTGATTTAGCCCTACCTTTCTTAGTAGTGATAATTATCGCTCCTGATGCTGCTCTAGAACCATATAATACTGCAGCCGCAGGCCCTTTCAAGATGCTAATACTTTCGATATCATCCTGATTCAGGTCAATAGCTCTGTTGCTATTAGAAGTTCCCGTTTGCAGAGCCTGACCACCACCACCATTATCAATAGGAATACCATCAACTACAAATAATGGCTGGTTACTTCCTGAAATGGTATTAAAACCACGGATAAAAATTGAAGATCCAGATCCAACCATACCGTTAGATCCAGCTACTCTTACACCAGCCACTTTAGCTGTTAAGGCACTAGCAATGTTTGTTGTTCTTGCTGTAGTAAGTTCTTCAGCATTGATAACACCTACAGAATATCCGAGGCTTTTTTTAGTACGTTGGATACCTACTGCGGTCACCACAACTTCAGACATTGTTTTGTCTTCGTTTTTTAAAGTGGCATTAACCTGAGTGTTGGTACCAATAGAAACTTCTACTGGACTCATGTCTACTGAGGAAAAGACTAATGCTTTTCCGTTAGTCGGAACATCTAATGAATAAGTACCATCAGCTTTGGAAACAGTACCTGTAGTGGTACCTCTTACCAGCACTGATACGTTGGCAACAGGGTTGCCTTTTTCATCGGTAACCTTACCGGTGATGGTGCGTTTTTGTGCCGATGCCTGCAAGGCAAATAACACAACTACCCCAAGGAGTAAGAACAGTTTTCTCATGTGCGTTTAATTTTAGTATATAAAAGAAATCAAAGCCCCCGGTCCTTTAGGAAAGGGAAGCTGTGAAAGTAAATAACTTTAACAAAAAATTCTAAAAAACGTTTTTTTTTGAAAAGAGCTTATAAGTTGGTTTTGACTTATCCTCAGAAAATTGCTTGCCTAAGTAAGCTGACATCCATATTGTAAGGATTAAAGAAATAGATTAATCTACGGGAAATCATTATACCTTAATAATTGCCCCGACTACCATAATCAGGACAATAACTCTTTTTTTAATGCTGCACAGACACTAAAACAGGGTCTTTTCAGGATGAAAACCGTTTATTGCCAAAAAAAGGCTGTCTCAAAAGACAGCCTTTTAGTATAAAATAACGTGAACTGATTATGGATTCTGGGTAACTAGTGTGTTGGCATTTATTTCTGCCTGCGGAATAGCATATTCCCAGTTAACAGAACCGGCGGCCATATTCATCGTTACTGCCAACGCCTGGTTGTGATTGTAACCGTTGCGGTCAAG
>JANORJ010000227.1:0-5535 GCA_031415255.1 Chitinophagaceae bacterium
TAAATTCTGATGCTGATTGAATTGATTTCTTTGTTTCATCCCGAAGCTTTTTTATTTCGGCGCTATTGGCTGATGTAAATTCAATAAAGGATTTCATCAAGACATAAGTTGCTTCAACTCTTTTATTGTATGATTTAAGCATATGAGTTTCTGGAACGAAAGAAAAAGTATGCCATAGTGCAGCAAAGCCACTGCTGTAACGCGGAGCATCCCAATATTCCGGCCAGCCGTTTTCTGGTGTATCGCCAAATGAATTTACATACGGAATAAGGTCGTAACCTTTTGTTTTCATGATTGAATATATGCCAGGTTCAAACTTAGTGCTTAGAAAATCTCCCATTACACCACCCAGTTTATTATGTTGTGTGGTAAGCAACGTCATTATATGCTGATAATCGGCACCATTGCTTACATGGTTATCAACGAATACATCCGGATCGAGCAGGTGAAATATTTCTGTGAATGCTCTTGCATCTTTTGAATCACATTTAATGAAATCTCTGTTGAGATCAAGGTTTTGCGAATTGCCACGAAAGCCAAATTCTTCGGGTCCGTCCTGGTCAACACGATAATCGGCACTACGGTTGAGGCAGCCACCAATATTATAAATGGGAATGAATGCCAGAACAATGTTGTCAGGAATTTTATATTTATTGGCAACCATATCTCTTACTAGCAGCATGCTTGCATCAATGCCATCAGGTTCGCCGGGATGTATACCATTGTTGATAAGAATGATTCGTTTATTATTTTTACGAATGTTATCGAAATTATAATCACCATTGTTTGATACAACGATTAGATGAAGGGGATAGCCGGCATCAGTCATTCCCATTGGTAACATTTTTACTTTACCAGATTTTTCATCTAATTTTTTCCACCACTCAATTATTTCGAAGTAGGTGGGGGTTTTAGTGCCGTTTGATTGTTCAAATTTTGTGGTGATGTTTTGTGCTTTGACGGCAACATTAACTATGAATAAGGAGCAAATAATGAGGAGCTTTTTCATGGATACAAGATAATAGTTTTTTGTCCTTGGCAGAAGTCCAGAAATAATAGTTCTACGCGCCGCTGGAGCCACCCCATACACTAATCCAAACTTAGAAATGCAGCTGGGAAGTGCTAAATTTGAGAGAGTAGTCAATGAAGAAAAGTCTGGTGGTTATAGTTGGGAATCTCTTATTGATTTTTGTATTTGTCACTTTCTTTTTCTTGAAAAAAAGAAAGTAACTAAAGAAAATTCAAGGACAAAAGAATGGCTCCGCCCTTTTGTCCGGCCAACGCACAAGGACTCCGATGGTTTGATGATTGTTTATTGATATTATAGTGGTAGGGCAAGACTCTGCTCCGTGATATGGTTGGTACCGAAAGGCACTGTGTTCCACCTTGAAAGTGTTTATAGTAATAAGAGTTTGAAAGTACGGCGGAACAAGGTGCTGGGAGATTCAGTTATTACAGAATGGGTGGAAGCCATAGAATAATACAGCGAGACTGTAAGCTCCGCATAGCGAGGAAAGTTTATGCTCTTAAAAAAACTTACTGCTGTTATGTGTATTTGCCCATCCGTGTTACTTCAGTACAAGAGTGCGACCAAAGCCCAATCAAGGTACTATAACTGGGTAAATAAAATTGTATGTAAAATATAAAAGGCATCCCAAAATGGAATGCCTTACAAATAGTTTATTTAAATATTTATTTAGCTGCGTTAGCTTTTCTTGCCAGTTTGCTCTTCAGGTTAGCCGCTTTGTTTTTGTGAATAACATTACGTTTTGCAAGTTTATCAATCATAGCAGCCACTTCAGGGAATTTTTCACCCATTTCTTTTCCTTTCAGCACTTTCAGGTCACGGATCGCATTACGGGTAGTTTTGCCATAATACTTGTTTCTTGCAGTTCTTTTTGCAGCCTGACGGGCATCCTTTTTTGTTGCACTATGATTAGCCATTCTTACTTGTTTTTTGTTCCCTATAAATTCGGGAGGCGAAGGTAAGGCAAATCGATTAAAATTTGGTAATTAGTGACTAAAAATTTGGAAGATTTTAAGGCCAAAAAGGCAAACCATCTGCCGGTTAAAAATGAATGAAGAAGGAGAAAAACCTCGTAAATCCTTCAAAATGAGCCAAAATTTTCGCTATTTTCAACGATATTTGTCATCATTTAAAATTCGCCACTTTCAAATTCCCCTTTAATGAAGGATTTCTCCTATATCACTAATTCTTCCCCGGCTTTTATTGAAAACCTGTACCGTGATTTTGAAAACGACCCTGGCAGTGTAGATCCGGAAATGAAGAAATTTTTCGAAGGTTTTGATTTTGCCGTTAGCAATACAATGGCAAATGGAAAAGGGCAAACTGTTGCGACTTCTCCTGTTGAGCCAGCAGTTTTGGATACAACGCTTACTACTGATTGGATGCAGGAAATCCGGGCTTACCGCATGATACTGGGCTATCGTAATAAAGGCCATTTACTGGCAAAGACAAACCCAATTCGTACACGGAAGGATAGAGGAGCAAATATTGAATTATCGTTTTATGGCTTTACTGAAGCTGACCTTGATTCATCATTTAATGCGGGCAATTTAATTGGGCTTGGAACAACTTCGCTGCGGAATATTTTTAATCATCTTGAAAAAACGTATGCTTCTCATGTTGGTATTGAATTTAAATATATAAGTGATCAGAAAAAAGTTGACTGGCTGACGAATGAAGTAGAAAAAAAAATGTTGGAGCCGCTACCATTGGATAAAAAGAAAAGAATATTAGAGAAGCTGAACCAAGGGGTAATGTTTGAAAAATTTCTTCATACAAAATACGTAGGACAGAAACGATTTTCATTAGAAGGCGGCGAAACAACTATTGCTGCATTAGATGCAATCATCAATACAGCTGCTGATAATGATGTGCAGGAAGTGGTGATAGGTATGGCACATCGTGGAAGACTGAATGTGCTGGCCAACATTATGGGCAAAACATACGAACAAATATTCAGCGAATTTGAAGGAACTGCAAAGCTGGATCAAACAATGGGAAGTGGTGATGTGAAATACCATATGGGATATGGCAGTGAAGTGCAGACGATGAACGATAAAACGATTCATTTAAAGTTAATGCCTAATCCATCACACCTTGAAGCGGTGGATCCGGTAGTTGTTGGTTTTTCAAGAGCAAAGGCTGATGTATTATATGAAAGCGACTTTGATAAAATCCTCCCGATATTAATTCATGGAGATGCATCAGTGGCGGGACAGGGAATTGTTTACGAAGTATTACAGATGTGCAACCTCGAAGGATTTTATACCGGCGGCACTATTCACTTTGTAATTAATAACCAAATTGGATTTACTACTGATTTTGATGATGCGAGAAGTTCAGACTACTGTACTTCATTAGCTGCTGCGGTGCAGGCACCAGTGTTTCATGTAAATGGTGATGACCCCGAAGCTGTGGTAAAATGTGTAGAGATAGCTACCCGCTACCGTCAGGAATTTAATGCAGACTTTTTTATTGATATGGTTTGCTACCGCAAGCATGGGCACAATGAAGGCGATGACCCAAAATTTACTCAGCCACATTTATATGCACTGATTGATAAGCATCCTAACCCTAGGGAAGTGTATGTAAAATATTTATTAGAGAATGGCGAAGATGATGCGCAGGAACTTGCGAAAGACATGGAGAAAAAATTCTGGGGTGATCTGCAGGAAAGATTAGATGAAGTAAAGCAACATCCTCTACCCTACAAGTACCAGGCGCCAGAAGTTGAATGGAAAAAACTTCGCCGGGCAACTACAACTGATTTTGACCAATCTCCAGTGACAGCAATCAGCACAGAAAATTTTAAAAAAATATTTGATGCGTTGATGCAGTGGCCGGAAGATTTTAAACCACTTCGCAAAGTAGAAAAGATATTGCAGGATAAAGTGAAGCTGTTTGAAACAGAACACAAAATAGATTGGGCAACCGGTGAGTTAATGGCTTACGGAAGTTTAATATTGGATGGAAAGAATGTGCGGATGAGTGGGCAGGATGTGCAGCGGGGAACTTTTTCTCATCGCCATGCTGTATTGCGCAATGAAGAGAATGACAAGGCATATAACAGATTGAGTAGAATACCTGATGCGACAGGTTTATTCAGAATTTATAATTCTCTATTGAGCGAATATGGAGTATTGGGTTTTGAATATGGCTATGCTATGGCAAACCCTAATGCGTTAGTAATATGGGAGGCTCAGTTTGGTGATTTTGCCAATGGTGCGCAAACAATGATAGACCAATTTATTGCGGCGGGAGAACAAAAGTGGAACAGGATGAATGGTGTTACATTATTATTGCCACATGGATATGAAGGACAGGGACCGGAGCATAGCAGTGCAAGATTGGAACGTTTTTTACAGCTATGCGCTGAATTAAATATGGTAGTAACAAATATTACTACATCAGCTAATTTATTTCATGCGTTGAGAAGACAATTGGCATGGCCTTTCAGAAAACCGTTAATTGATTTTTCACCAAAGGCTAATCTCCGGCATCCCGGTAGTTATTCAAGAATAGAAGAATTTACGGCTGGAGGTTTTAAGGAAGTGATTGACGATGCTACAGCAGATGCTGCTACAGTGAAAAAAGTTTTATTCTGTAGCGGAAAGATATATTTTGATATGGCAGAACGCCAGCAAAAAGAAAACAGAACCGACATTGCTATTATCCGGATTGAACAAGTTTATCCGTTACCGCTTAAGCAATTAGAGGGGTTACATACTAAATATGGCAATGCTACCTGGTTTTGGGTGCAGGAAGAGCCGCTGAATATGGGTGCAGCCTCGTTTCTGAAAATGAACCTGACAAGTATTAATTATGGGGTGATAGGCAGACAACCTTCTGCTTCTACTGCTACGGGATATAATAAAGTTCATCAGCAAGAGCAGGCTGAAATTATTGAGACGGCATTTAGTATTTAGTATGTTGCCTATTGTCAACAGAATAATAGAACGGGTCTGTAGGCACCAACTTTTATGATTTATACTCTTCCCTCACCGGTCCAAAAACATCAATCAGTTTACAATCTGATATTGCATTTGCACCATGCCATACATTAGAAGGAATAACATGATAGCAGCCGGGTGTTAAACAATAATCAACATCATCAATATTCATATCTAATTGTCCTTCGATGATGTAGGTAATTTGTTCATGCACATGCTGGTGCTTGGGCATATTGGTTCCGGCTTTTATTTCTACATAGCCAAAGCTCATGTTTTTGCCATGAGCATATCGGCCGGTAATGCCTTCCATTAATTCTTTTGGAGTAATATCATTTATCTGTTGCATAAATTAAAAATTTGATTAATATAATTTTATACTCAAAATTCTGTTAAATTTAATTTCTAACCCATCTTTGCGTGCTATTTGAGACCATGAGTTCACAATCTCATCAACAGTCACGCTGCAAAACAAAAAAAAAAGTATGATTGCCAAAAAATTATATTGTCATTTAAATTATAATTATGAGGTTGGGAACGCGGCAGCGAAAAGAAAAAAAA
>JANORJ010000228.1:0-2358 GCA_031415255.1 Chitinophagaceae bacterium
TGCTACGGCCATTAAGAAAGGGGTGGCTAATTTAGTTGGACGTTTTTTACCAAACCCATCCGCTATGGTATCCTGTAGTTTTTTAAAAGTCCATGAATCACCACTAGCAATGAAACGTTCTTCATTAATATTACTTTCCATTAAAATAATGGCAGCTCTTGCCACATCTTCCACATCTACAAATCCATTTATACCGGAAGTGTACCAATTGAAACCATCATGCACATTTTTAAAAATGGCACAACTGCTGCTATGCCAATTGCCATAACCAAGTATTGTACTTGGATTTACAATAACAGCTTCCAGCCCCTCACTCATGCCACGCCACACCTGCAGCTCTGCTTTAAATTTGCTTTTGGCATAATGCGTATTCACTTTACTTTCTTCCCATTTCTTTTCTTCATTTACATGGCCTCCATTGGCCGTTCTTCCCAATGCGGCTACAGAACTTATATGAACTAATCGCCTTACATTTTTTTCTATCGCCATGTCCACCACATTGGCCGTTCCTTCCACATTTACCTGATACATGTTTTTTCTATCTTTATTTGCAAAAGAAACAACAGCTGCGGAATGAATAATAGTATCAACACCTTCCATTGCATCTTGTAATGCTACCACATCTAACACATCGCCATCCACCCATTCCACCTTATCAAAAATGGCGGAAGAAATCCAAAAAGGAAGTTTGTTGCTTCGACGGATTGCCCGGACGGCATATCCCTTTTCCACTAATTGCTTAATAATGTAAGAACCAAGAAAACCGGTACCGCCTGTAACTAAGATGATGCCCCCATCCCTTAAAGGGGTGTCAGCAACTTTATCTTGATGAGTATTAATTTTCTGTAAGTTTTCGTTCAATGTGATTTTTTTTGAAGAAGTTATAACTGTAATGACTATAGTTCCCCTTTAGGGGATAGGGGCATATTTATAATAACCTTCTCCTGATTTTTTTCCTAAATGTCCTGCATCCACTTTTCCCTTTTGAATATAAGAAGGCTTTAATCTCTCCGGTTTGTTCAATTGTTCATATACCGAACAACTAACCGCATAATTTATATCGTTGCCAATTAAATCCATCAGTTTAAATGGCCCCATTTTAAAACCAGTGGCTTCCAACAGTGCATCGGCTTGCGCAAAATTTGTAATTTCTTCCTCCACCATCCGAAGCGACTCTGTATAATAAGGCCTTGCCACCCGATTAACGATAAAGCCCGGAGCATCTTTACAAATAACCGGCACTTTGCCCATTTGTTTTGCCAGCTCTACAATTGTATGTGTCGTTTGAGAATTTGTATGCTCTGTTTTTACCACTTCCACTAGTTTCATAATCGTGGCGGGATTAAAAAAGTGCATACCAATCACCCGTTGCGGACTCACTACCCCGGCTGCAATTTTAGCAACTGATAAAGAAGAAGTGTTAGTGGCAAAAATAGATTCGCTATGGTTTAACTCTGCCAGTTGATTGAATAGGGCAATTTTTATTTCCGGCTTTTCAATAATTGCTTCTATAAAAACATCGGCAAGGCAAGTTTGCACATCATCTGTAAAATGAATTCGCTGCTGAATTTTTTCTTTTTCTTCCGCAGATTTCTTTCCTTTTTCCACCAGCATTTGCAAATTCTTTTCAATAGCAGCTTTTGCTTTGTCCAGCACTTCAGGGTTCAGTTCATACAACAGTGTATGAAAACCAGCCTGTGCCGCTGCCTGCGTAATGCCACTGCCCATCGTTCCTGCTCCGCAAACACAAATTGAGTTTATATCCATACAAAATTGCTTGAAAAAAGATAAAGATACTATACTGCGTTTACGAACCGGCGTTTTATACCCTGTTTAGTGAGGCAATTTTTTCATGACGTACTTATAAATTCCTGATTCTGTTTGCAGTCTATTTGTATCTTTAAAAATTATGTTACTGTTTATGCGAAACCGGTTATTGCTGATAGCATTATTGTCGCCTTTGTTTTCACTGTCACAAAGTTTTGAGTGGTGGCGGGATAATGTTCGCTGGGATGGAACCACCCACTGGGGAAAATATATTATTGTAAGTCCGAAATATCTTGGTCCCAATGCACTAAGTGTGCCGCTGATAAATAATGGCAGTATTGATAGTCTTTCTTCACTTGGGGTAACGGGCAATGCCCATTTTTCAAAAGGAGATAAAACGCAGAACCTGATGCTGTATGGTAACTATACTACCAAGAAAAATACGATTGCAATTGATGTGCAGTTTGTGCCGTATGAAAAATATAAAATGTCGCATGAAACAAAAACGGAACGAAGGGTTTATTATCTCAACTATAATGAAAGCCAAACGGTAGGGGATGTAGTAGCAAGTACCACATTTCATATACTTGA
>JANORJ010000229.1:0-4146 GCA_031415255.1 Chitinophagaceae bacterium
CTTTAGTTCACATCCCCACCTGGGCGGGGCGAATTGACACAGATTTTTATAGCCCCGAAGGGGCTGAATTTGAATAGCTCCGGGTGAAACCCGGGGAAATGAAAATGAAAAACGTATTAGAACCCCGGAGAGCCTGTCCCGATTTTTCGGGAGGTTCAATGTGAAAAGAGTTGTAGGGGAGGGTATTAAAATTATTGCAGGGTAATCGAAAATGCTGAGTAGCGAACAGAACCCTGAAGAGTGATTATTCTTTCCTTTCACTGAAAGAAAAGAATAACAGAACAAGTTCGCAACAAAAGCTGATAGTAGCACTAGTGATGACAAATAAAAAAAGAAAACTACAAATATGCAGAATCAAAACACCCCTTTAGGGGATGGGGGCAAAAACGTTTTATTATTAGGCGGTGCCGGATTTATTGGTTTCAATATCACTAAATACCTGGCCGAGAACAGAGATTATAAACTGACTATTGCAGACAACTTTGCAAGAGGTAAGCAGGATGATTATTTTAAAGACCTGGTGGCGAAGCACAACATAAAAGTAGTGGCTGGCGATTTTACTGATCCGCTAACGTATAATGAACTGGAAGAAGCTTATGATCAGGTGTATATGCTGGCATCGGTAGTAGGGGTGGATAATGCGAATTCTATTCCGCATGAAATTATCCGCATCAACACCGCATTAATTTATAATACACTGGAATGGATTCGCCGATCTAAAATTGGTAAAGTATTATTTACTTCCACTAGTGAATGTTATGCCGGTACTATTGAAGCATTCGGTTACGTAACACCAACACCGGAGGAAGTGCCGTTGTGTATTCAGGATATTGGTCATCCAAGATTTACGTATGCTGTAACGAAGATGTTAGGCGAAAGTGGTTTCCTTAACTATGCAAGAATACTCGGGTTTGAAGCAACGATTGTCCGCTATCATAATGTGTATGGTCCACGGATGGGTTTCAAACATGTAATTCCTCACTTGGTTGTTCGGTATAGAAAAAATGAACAACCGTTTAAAGTATATGGTCATGATCAGACAAGGGCTTTTTGTTACATCAGCGATGCAGTAATGGGAACCGTGCTGGCAATGGAACAACCAAATACCAATGGAGAAATTTATCATATCGGTACACAAGATGAAATAAGTATTGGCGAATTGATACACTATGCCGGCGAACTGATGGATTATAAAGGTGAGTTTGAAAATGCACCTACTTATCCCGGTTCGGTAAGCCGCCGTTGCCCTGACATAACAAAAGCAAGAACACAACTCGGTTTTGAACCTAAAGTAATGTGGAAAGAAGGATTGAAGGAAACTGTAGAATGGTATAACGAATATCTGGAATCAGGAAAATTAGTATATGAGTAACGAAAAGTTTATTGCACTTAGTCTTCCTAACATTGCGGGCAACGAATGGAAGTATGTAAAAGATTGTTTAGATACCGGCTGGATTTCATCGGTTGGTTCTTACGTTACACAGTTTGAACAAATGGTGGCAGATTTTGCTGGCGCAAAATATGGTGTGGCTGCGGTAAACGGTACAGCCGCATTACACATTTCATTGCTGATGAGTGGAGTGAAGCAAAACGATTATGTGATTTTGCCTAATCTCACATTTGTTGCATCGGCCAATTCGATAAAATACCTTGGTGCTGATCCACTTTTAATAGATGCCGACCCTAACCTGTGGCAAATGGATTTGGATTTGCTGGAAGAATTTTTAGAAAATGAAACTGATGAAAAAGATGGCCGGTTATTTTATATAAAAGACGGACGTTTTATCGGCGCCATCATGCCGGTGCATATACTGGGTAATATGTGCGATATAGATCGTTTTCTTTCTATTGTGAAAAAATATCCATTACCGATTGTGGAAGATGCAACAGAAGCATTGGGTACAACCTACAAAGGAATAAGTGCTGGTAAATTTAGTCCGCTGGCTTGCTTTAGTTTTAATGGCAATAAAATTATTTCTACCGGCGGTGGCGGTGTGATAGTAACAGATGATGAAGTGCTGGCAAAAAAAGCAAAACATTTAACTACTACCGCCAAAGCCAGTGCTGATGAATATTATCATGATGAAGTAGGGTATAATTACCGGCTGGTAAATGTGCTGGCAGCCATCGGTGTCGGACAAATGGAATTATTACCATCCTTTATAAAAAGAAAGCAGGAATGTGTTGCATTTTATAAAAAAGAGTTGACAGGTGTTGCTGACATTCGTTTTCAGCAAGAACTTGCTGATGTAAAAACAAATGGCTGGTTATTCACTATTCAAACAAATAAACAGCAGCAACTACTTAATCACCTAAATGCAAATAAAATACTAAGCCGCCGCTTCTGGATGCCGATGAATAAACTACCGATGTACAAGGATTGTGTGTATGTGCAGAAAAAAGATAATGCAGATTATATTTATAATACTTGTTTAAGTATTCCAAGCTCTACGAGTATTACTGATGAAGAATTGGAGATTGTGGTAAGGGAAATTAAAGAAGCGATTGGATAGCTACCCCGTCAGTCCCGATAGCTATCGGGAAAAACCCTGACGGCGGTTACTGGATAGATTTTTGTAAATTTGAGAAATGGCTAATAACATTAATATCGAGTTTGTTTTTCCAAAATATCTTTTCTGGGATATGGATATGAAATTGTTGGATTGGCAGCAAGACGAGGAAGTTATTATTCCCAGAGCTTTGTATTTGACCAATAAGCAAACATTTGAAACAGATATTAAAAAACTTGAAACTATTTACACCCCTCTCAAATAGCTGCGCAATTAAAAAAACGAAAGAACTGGTAAGTAATGGGATTTGTGACTTGGTGGCACAACGGTATATGATTACACCATTTTATCGGTTTTGAAGGAATAATTAAATCTTGATGTATGATAATAGAAAGAAAAGCAAACGAAGTTATTTTTCGTATAAAAGGTAAAGCATCAGTAAAGGATTTGCAAGATTTAGCTGATTTTTTCTCTTTCAGGGAAATTTCTACAAAATCAAAGGCAACACAATTTCAAATAGATGAATTGGTAAAAAAAATTAAGAAAGGACGATGGGCTAAAACCAAACGAAAAATAGCATTATGAGGGTTGTAGTTGATACAAACATAGTGTTTAGTGCTGTTTTAAATACTAATAGTAAGATTGCAAAAATTATACTAAAACCACACTCTGGTTTAAATTTTTATGCAACAGATACCCTTCGGGATGAACTCTTTGAGCATAAGAACAAGTTAAAAAAAATTGCAGGTTATTCAGAAATTGATTTTCTAAAACTTTCCTCCCTCATCATTTCCCGGATAAAATTCGTTAATGTTGGATTTATCCCAGTTAGAATTTTAACGAAGGCTGAGTCAATGATGTTGACTATTGATATTGATGATACTGAATTTATAGCTTTAACGGAACATGTAAAGGGACTTTTATGGACAGGCGACAAGAGTTTAGTAAAAGGATTGTCAAGATTAGGTTGGGATAAAATTGTTTCTACTAATAGTCTGTATTTAAAAATTTTCACACGGTAATTTCAAGTACCATGTACAAACACATCAAACGTTTTTTTGACATCGTTTTTTCATTGATAGCTATTGTTATGCTGCTTCCTGTTTTTATTCCGGTTATTATACTCTTGTTGCTTACCGGTGAGCATGAAGTTTTTTACAAACAAGATAGGGTAGGTTATAAAAACAAGATTTTTAAAATCTTAAAATTTGCCACCATGTTGAAGAACAGCCCCAACATTGGTGATGGTGATATTACTAAAAGGGGCGACACAAGAATTACTGCCGTCGGAAAATTTTTGCGCCAAAGCAAACTGAATGAACTGCCACAGGTATTTAATATTTTGTTAGGCGATATGTCTTTTGTAGGTCCAAGACCATTAATGAAAGTTGGGTTTGACCGCTACTCCAGTGAGATGCAAGGAAAAGTGTATAATGTAATTCCCGGCCTTACCGGTATCGGCTCTATCCAATTTCGGGATGAAGAATTAATAATAACCCAAAGTAAACTGCCTCCACAGGAATGCTACCGGGATGTAATATTACCTTACAAAGGCGCATTAGAAGTCTGGTATCAGCAGCACCGTAATTTCTATACAGATTTCATGATATTGTTTCTTACAGCTTGGTATGTTGTT
>JANORJ010000230.1:0-2246 GCA_031415255.1 Chitinophagaceae bacterium
TTTCTAATTTAGCAGTCTGCATAATTCCACATCTACCAACAACTGATTTTTATACTGCTATTAATCCGTTTGAAAATGGTAATCACTATTCAATACTTTCAATTGTATAGGTAGTACTGTTAATGGTGATAGTCGCCCCATCATTTTTCTGTAATAATTTTTGACCCAGCGGTGATTGCGGCGATATAGCCATCACCATATTTCCTTCTATAACAGCTTTGCCACCGGCAATGCTTAAAAATAAGTATCCTTTGTTGGTTCTAATAAGGCTGCCGGATACAATGATGGGCGGAGATAATTCAGGGTTTATTTTTTGCAGCACAGCTAACTGTTGTTGCGTCTCTTTCAATTGCCCTCTTACATTAGCCTGTTGTATCTGTAACATGGCCAATGCTGTTTCATGTTTATCACTAGCGGTGCTTTTTGTTTCGTTGGCGCCGCTTTCTTTTAAATCAGCCAATATATCGTGAAGCTGACCTATTTTATTATTTATTGCCAGCAAATAGTGGTTGTATATTTTTTGTTTTAATGTCATTTTGAAATAAAAACGAAGTTTTTTGTTCGGCACTTATCAGAGTAAAAAATAAAATTACAACTGAAATAATATATTTAAATTTATTGTCACAAAAATTTAAACAAATGATAAAACAAGCACTCCTGGGTGAATTTTTGCATGAGGCAGAAAGTACCCGCAAATTAATCAATGCTATTCCTGATTCTGCACTGGACTACCGTCCGCAACCACATCTTTGGTCGGTGGGGCAATTAGCATCGCATATTGCAGAAGTGTACAATTGGTTTAACGGCACCATCAACCAGGATGTATTTGATATGGGCACTTATAAATATGATAAAGGTGATATCAGCAAGGCTTCAAATATTGTAGCAAAGTTGGAGCAAAATATTGCCATTGCTAAAGAGGTACTGGAGAAGGCCGATGAAACAACTTTTATGAATACCTGGCACATGCAGATGGGGGGAGTTGATATTATGCCTCCTATGCCTAAAATACAGGTAATAAGAGGCTTCCTATTTAATCATTTGTATCATCACCGTGGTGAGCTGGTGGCGCATTTAAGAGCATCGGGTAATAAAGTGCCGGGCTTGTATGGACCCAATTACGAAGAATCACAAGCGATGAGAGCTAATTAGTTTTATAATTATTTGTTGAAACCCGGTGACATTTTATCACCGGGTTTTTTATGTAGTGTTATTTTCTTAATTCGATTGTAGAGCCCAATAATTTGTTTCCACAAACCTGATATGCAGTTAAAAGAAAATAAATTTTATTTAATAGCAGAATGGTGAATAACAACAACAAAATGAATATTTCTATTGCTGCACAAAATGCCAGCACACTCCTGCTCTGTCAATGATGTTTACCTCCTTTCCATAGGGCTGATTGCTGGTTTCGCCGATACGGACACCATATTTTTCTGGTAATTGCTTTTCAATTACTGCAGTACGAAATGCATCGGCATCCTCAACTCCTACGCTGAGCATAAAATTTTCTGCAAATTCTTTGTTGTTGTAACGTTGCAAAATGAAGGAACAACCATTATTCTCCAAACCCGCATAATCGCCCATGTCCCAGACTACGATAAAACCCAGTTCAAAAAAAAAATCTCTGGCCATTTCAAAATCAGGGCCTGAAGGAACAAAAGGTTTAAGCGAAAGAAATTTCATAGCTGATAGTTTGTTTCAGATAAAGATAAGAATAGACAGCTTTTATATCGATGTTAGAGCTATTAATAAACACCAGACGTGGCATAAAATCATTTAACTTTCAACTTAATTCAAAATTACAAACCATTTTACCAATCCCATAAATTGTTAGTATGAAGAAATGTGTCCACCACTTTATGCTTATACTGGCATTCTTGTTTATTGCTTCCATTTCCTCAGCGCAAAAACTACCCATACCTGTATCCATTCATGAACATATGGATTTTATGGGTTCAGGATACTCCTTTAAGAATACTGAAATGTCAACATTTGGTGATTGGTGGAATAAAAACATCAGTGCTGTTCGTGTACCGGAAGGTTATAAAATAATTGCTTACCAGGAAATCAATTACCAGGGTGCTTCTATTGAAATTACCGGCAACTGGACACCGGCTAATAATAAGGGTTGGGATAATAAAATTTCTTCCATGCGAGTTATCAAAACAAACTCCCCCGTTGTAAAACCAGTTGTAATTAATAAACCAATTATAGTTGATCCGCCTGTTGTTATTAAAAAACCA
>JANORJ010000231.1:0-6420 GCA_031415255.1 Chitinophagaceae bacterium
GGCTATTATAAAGTATTAAGTCAATATTGGGATGTGAGAGTTTACGGCAATCTTTATTCGTATGGAGGATGGTCGGCAAATGTAAACCCAACATACCGGAAGCGATACCGATACAGCGGTGTTTTTAATATGAGTGTACAAAGTACCCGACAAAACTTTAAAGGCGACCCGGATTTTTTTAAAAACAAAAGTTTTTTTGTTACCTGGAGCCATTCTGTAGATGGAAAGGCAAGACCTGGAACGACCTTCTCTGCCAATGTAAATGCCGGTTCTACCAAGTATAATCAACTTGTTTCAAATAGTAATAAGATTAATTTTCAAAACCAATTAGGTTCTTCTATTACATATTCAAAATCGTGGGCCGGCAAACCGTATAACCTAACGCTTAGTGCAAATCATAATCAAAATAACAGAACCCGCCTGATAAATCTTAGCCTTCCCGATGCTGGTTTCACCGTAAGCACCTTGTATCCATTTCAAGGAAAAAATCAGGCCGGCTCCATTAAATGGTATGAAAAATTGGGAGTGGGTTACAGTGGAACTTTTCGTAACCAGGTTTCTTTTTATGATACTGCTTTTAAATTAAGAGATTTGATTGATACGCTGCAATGGGGTGCGCAACATAGTTTTCCTATCACTTTATCATTACCACCAATACTAGGGGGGGCAGTTATTGTATCACCCTCTGTTTCTTATTCCCAGGTTTGGATAGCACAAAAATTTCGCCGCAAGTGGAATCCGACAACTAAGAAAATAGATACCACTATTACAAAAGGTTTCTTCTCAGACCACCAGACAAGTTTTTCTTTATCATTCAGTACTGCAGTATTTGGTACCTACCAATTTAAAAAATCAAAAATTATAGCTATCCGTCATGTAATAAGACCTTCTGTTAGCATGAACTATAAACCGGATATTTCTAAAAAACATTTTTATTCCGAGCAAGTGGACACTACCGGTTATAAATTCAGATTTTCAGAATATGAAGGTGCGTTGTATTCCGGATTTGGTGAAGGAAGAACCGGTGGCCTTTCTTTTTCATTGGACAATAACCTCGAAATGAAATGGCGTTCGAAAAAAGATACCGGAGAAAATGCCATTAAAAAAATTAAACTGATTGATGGTTATGGTATTTCCACGGGTTATAACTTTTTGAGGGACTCGATGAAGCTTGATTTAATTTCTCTTTATTTTAGAACAACCCTGTTTGAAAAAATTAGCATCACTGCCAACTCCGTTTTAGATCCCTATCAAACAGATGCAAGAGGTGTTGATATTGCAAAATATGCCTGGCAAGGTGGCAAGTTTAAATTGGGCCGTCTTACGTATGGCAGTATTTCAATGAGTACTAGTTTTACCAGCAAACCAAAAGATGCAAAAAAAGATGCTGAAAAAAAGAAACGGGCAGAGCAACAATTAAACGACCCTGCACTGCTTGCCGATCAGGAAAGGCTGCAGGATTATATGCAGCAAAACTCATCCGAGTTTGTTGATTTTAATATACCTTGGCAGTTATCGTTAGGTTATTCGCTGTTTTTTTCTAACCGTCTTAAACCTGATTTAAGTGGCTATGAAAAAGATTTTAGTTCCAATATTAATTTTAGCGGCAGTTTTAATCTTACTCCCAAATGGAATTTTAGTGTAAATGGGTATTATGATTTTGATACAAAACAATTGCAAACATTTCAGATGTCTATTAACAGGGAAATGCACTGTTGGCAATTATCTATCAACGTAACACCGGTTGGCCTCTACCGATCCTTCAATTTCTCTATCAGCCCCAAATCATCAGTGCTGCAAGACCTAAAGATTAACCGGACAAGGTCGTTCACTAATTTTTAGGCTGGTGCTGCAGATAATATTCTTTCATTATTAAAAATACTTTTTCTTTTAGCTGTTCTGCTGTTTGTGTGGCCACGGGAACAGGTTCCAGAAAGTGCATTTCTATTTTATGGGGTATGAAATAAAAAAATTTGTTTGTCGGTAAGGCTTTGCGGGTATTAAAAATAACACTTGGCAGAATTGCTGCATTAGAAGCAACCGCTAATTTAAACGCCCCGTCATAAAATTTTTTTAATGGTTCGGCAGTACGGTTGCGGGTACCTTCGGGATAGATGGACATATGCATACCGGCTGCAAGAACTTTTTTCATTTCATCAAAACTTCTTCTCCGGCTAACATCACTCTTTCTATCAACTAAAACAGCTCCCTTTCTGTAAAACCAGCCAAACAAAGGAACTTTTACAAAAGATTTTTTTGCAATTGTTTTATTAGCACCGGGAATAAAAGGACAGGAAATCGGGATGTCCAGCATTGAATTATGGTTGCAAACAACAATGTAGGCAGTATCCTTTCCAAAATTTTCTTTGCCTCTCACTTTTAATGGGCAGGCAACAATGGTCAACCATACTCTCATCCATAGCCGGGATATTGTAATAAAAATATCCTGCCCCTTTGGATCGGGTATCAGGTAGGTAATCATTGTAGGGATGAAGATGACGAGAAATGTAAGTACAAAGCTTATCATGCCCCAAAGTGCCCAGATGCGGCCAGCTATTTCTTTAAAAATTTTCAATTGATAATTTTAATTATACGTTTATTTAAACTGTCCAGTCTATAGGATCGATGCCATGAGATACAAGGTATTCATTGGTTTTGGAAAAATGTTTACAGCCAAAAAATCCACCGTAAGCCGAAAGGGGAGAAGGGTGTACTGATCGTAAAATGCAATGTTTAGTTTCATCAATCAGTATTCTTTTCTCCTGTGCAAATTTGCCCCACAAAATAAACACAACGTTTTTCTTTTTGTCTGAAATTTTTTTTATCACGGTATCAGTAAATGTAGCCCAGCCAATTTTTGAATGACTCATCGGCTCACCGGCCCTTACAGATAATGAGGCATTTAATAAAAAAACTCCCTGCTGCGCCCAATGGGTAAGATTGCCATGCCCCGGAAGAGTGATGCCAATATCATCCTGCAATTCTTTAAAAATATTAAGCAATGAAGGTGGCGGTGGCACACCATACGCCACCGAAAAACACAAGCCATGTGCCTGCCCTTTTCCATGGTACGGGTCTTGCCCCAATATCACCACTTTCACTTTATCAAACGGCGTAGTATTAAAAGCATTGAATATAAGACTGCCGGGAGGATAGATGGTTTTGCCCTGCGATTTCTCTGTTTTTATATGCAGGGGAATTTGCGGAAAGTATGGTTTGATAAATTCATCTTTCAATACTTCTTTCCATGAAGCTTCAATTTTTACATCCATTTCAATTATCCTTTGGCTGCAAGCTAAAAAAAAATTACTTTCGCAGTTCTTTCTTTTAATTCATGGTCCGGTAGCTCAGCTGAATAGAGCACAAACCTTCTAAGTTTGGGGTCATTGGTTTGAATCCAATCCGGATCACAAAAGCGTTCCACTTAAGTGGGACGCTTTTCTTTAAAAATCTGCAGAAGTAGTAACCGTCTGTTATTGTGCAGAATCGCTTATTTAACAAAACATTCCCGCCCAATTTTTCAATTTTTACAGATATAGATGGATATTTAGTAATAAGATTGTAATAACAGTATTTGGCAGAACATTCTTTTAAAACCAACAATTTAAAATGAAAAATTCTACAACTTCTTTTGTCGCCCTTGCCCTTCTGGTTGTTATTAGTTTTACAAAGCTATCAGCCCAGTCATTTACAGCTTATTCAGACATGTCTGTAATTTTAAAGGCCGACACAACTTCCAAATCAGTATTGGTTAGTAATTTATTTGAAGACAGGGCAGGTGACCAGTCTCCTTTTATCGGAACTGCGGCTTGGTTTGATAAAGGGAAGCAATTACAATGCCGTTCACTATTAGCTTTTGACTATGGAATATTGCCTGTGTTAATAAAACCAGAACAGATTACAAGTGCCCAGCTCATATTAAACCCGGTTCAATTAGAAAATGCTAATTATAATGCTCAAAATAAAAATTCAGAACTTATAATACGCAGGGTAATGCAGCCATGGGAAGATTCATTCACAACTTGGATCAATCAGCCTTTGTCCAATAACGGTAACGAAGTGACAAAACTGGTTGCCGAAAAGAAAAAAGATCGTACAGTAAAGATTGATGTCACAAAATTAGTAAAGGATATGTTTTTATTGGGAAATTATGGGTTTCTGATTAGCAATCAATATTCTTCGGAAAAAATTACTTCTTTTAGTCAATGGTTTGCTTCAGCTAAAAATGAAAATGAAAATATCCGCCCAGTTTTGATAATTAATTATGCCATTCCATATTCCTATTCACAGAATCAAAAAATTCCGCCATTACCAATGACCGCTAAAGACCGGGACGAGTTAATGCAAATTTATTTCCGGCCCGAGCCGGTAACTACTACCCCGCCGATAGAGCCGGTTAAGAACGAACCTGTGAAAGATTAAGAGAGAGTGGCGGAAATTTAGCTACTTCTTTTACTTACCCGGCAATCGAAAACTATCCAGAAAAACATTCACCTTCAACTCTGGAAGTTCTTTCTTGCTATAGGCATACATAAAGCCGATGTAGTTGCCATCTGTCCAGGCTTTTATTTTCCATTTGGCAAGGTCTGCATCTTCCCAGTAGTCAAGAATGCCACGGGTCTGTTCATTATTATCAAGGCGATGCCCACGGCCATATCCGGCGGCTTTTTTAATTTCAAAGCTTCCTTTTAAGTAATCAACATACGACACCATTAAATCTTCCGCTGCTGCTAGGTCAGTAACGTTGTTTAGTAGTTTAATACAGATAACACCGTATGATATTTCACCGACAGTACATTCACCGGTATATACTTTTGAAGAATCTTCGCTGTAGGCAAGGTTAAATTTTGTTTCGCAATATGTGTACAGGGAGCAGCCGGAATTTCCAATAGCATATTTTTTCAGGCTTTGCGAATAACTAGCTGTTGTACTCAGGAAATAAAGAAAAGTGAGAAAGAATATTTTCATACAACAATTACTATTATACAAAATAAGGAAAGGCGGATTTAATTATTTCATTCCCGGAAAACGCAGCCCTTCCAGGAATATCTCAGTTTTTTTCTCGGGCAATTCTTTGGAACTGTGCACATGGAGAATACAAATAAAATTCCCATTTGTCCAGGCTTTTATTTTCCATTTGCTCTTATCTACATCTTCCCAAGTATCATAAATGCCTCTGGTGTTTTCATCTTTATTCAGTTTGTGGCCTTTGTCATATCCTTTGGCTTTTACAATACCATAGTCAAGTTTCAAAAAATCGAGATAGATAATAGCTGTGTCTTCTGCTGCAGAAAGATTAGTTATCGGTTTTTTTAATTTTACACAATAAATGCCATATGTCACTCCTTCTTTTTCACAATCATCAGCATAAACCGTTGATCCATCTTCCAGATCGTAGGCATCAAAGCGGCCGGGGAAACAAAAAACTTCGAAGGTGCAGCCGGTGTTACTGATTGCCACTTTTGCTGCATCTTTTGCAGAAACCTTATCATCCTTCTGAGCATTGGAAATGGTGAAGCAGGCGCAGAAAAAAAGCAGTAGGGGCAAGTGGCGCATATAAAATTTTAGTAAAGATAAAAGAGAATACTCATTCGTTGCATCTTGTCACAATTATAAATACCAAGTCAGCAGGATTGATTTAATTTGCGGTAAGAATTACTTGCTATGTCTAATGTATTTAACTACGGAATTGACCAGCTAACTGTTACCACTGCCATTGCCATTGCTGCGGGCAAAATTAAAGGGGTATTGAATAAAAAAGCGATTGAAAAAATAGCTGCCAGCCAGCAATCGGTGCAGCAAATAGTAGCCGCTGGCAAAACGGTGTACGGTGTCAATACCGGCTTTGGCATTCTGGCCAATACACCTATTTCTGAAAAGGATACTGCCACATTACAATATAAAATTTTACAAAGTCATAGTGTAGGCGTAGGCGACCCGATACCGGTGGAAGTAGCTAAACTAATGTTGATAACAAAAGTGCATGCATTGGCACAAGGTTATAGCGGGGTACAATTATCCACTTTAGAAAGAATTATCTGGCATATAGAAAATAATGTAATACCGGTAGTGCCCGAAAAGGGTAGTGTAGGGGCCAGTGGTGATTTAGCTCCGTTGGCACATTTGTTTTTGCCGCTAATCGGCCTCGGAAAAGTATTTGCCACAGATGGACACAGATTAACACAGATTAATACAAGTGAGTTGATGGCGCAAAAAGGACTATCACCTATACAACTTGGCCCGAAAGAAGGGTTGGCATTAATTAACGGCACGCAATTCATTTTATCATTCGCTGTAAAAGCAGTGCAACGAATGCACAATTGTTTGGAAGCAGCTGATATTATCGGGGCAATGACATTAGAATCTCTCACCGGTACTAATGCACCGTTTGATGAACGACTGCATAACTTACGACCATTT